>JAHEBR010000059.1 GCA_024642185.1 Marivivens sp.
AGATCGACTATGAGACCAGCCTTCTGGAAAGCGGGTTCAAGTTCCGCAATCCCAATGTCGTCGAGGCCTGCGGCTGTGGCGAATCGATCAAGTTCGACGAGACGATCGGCAAGGCCTGACCGCCCGTTATTTCTTCAGATGCAGGTAGGTTTCGTCGAACCGTTTTTGCAGGTGGTCAACGGCGCGGATCACCTTGCCTGAGCCCACTGGCGCCACGTTGACATCAAAGTTGGGGTTGAAGAACAAGGGCACGGAAATCCGCTCCTGATCGCTGCCCTTCACGCGATGCGGCGTCGCCACGATCCGCCCGCCGGTCCACATCTCGAGCATCTCGCCGAAGTTGATGACGAAGGTGCCGGGCTCCGCCACCACAGGCAGCCAGCCGCCGCCGCGCTGGCGCACCTCAAGCCCCGGCACGCCATCAGTGGCGAGCAGCGTAAGGCAGCCATAGTCGGTATGGGTGGCAATGCCGAAATCCCGCTCGGTCGCCCAGTCGGGGCGCTCGGGGTAGAAGTTGCCGCGCAAAAGGGCCATGGGCCGGGTGAACTTGTCGGCGAAATAGGCGCCGTCTTCGCCCACCGCATCGGCGATGGCTTCGAGGAGCTTCAGCGCAAGGCCGGTGGCGCGGGCATAATAGGCCTTGAGCGTTTCGGCAAAGCCTTCCGGATGGGTGGGCCAGAGGTTCGGCGCATAGGCCGGAAGGCCGAGGGCCGCCACTGGATCGGCGGGATCAAGCTCGAACCCGCAATCATAGACCTGCTTGTAATCGGGGTTGGCCTCGGGATCGACCTGCTCGCCGCCCGACGCGCCCCAGCCGCGGTTCGATCCGGTGCGGGCCATGTCATAGGCTTCCTTCTCGGCCGCGGGCAGGTGGAAGAAGGCGCGCAGCGTGGCGATCACCTGCAAGACCTCGTCGGGGCTGATCTCGGTGTTGCGAAGCGTCAGGAAGCCGATTTCGGTGGCCCCGCGCCGCACCTCGGCAACAGCCTCTCCATGGGCCGGATGGGTGGGGTCAAACAGGGCTGCGGCGTCGATGGAAGGGATCATGGCGGCTCCTTTTGGCTGCGTCATGAGACGAGATGCCACCCTGCACAAGCCCTTCCCCCAAGGAAATCCGGCTGTTAGACAATTCATCGCAGGAGAGGAGCGCCGATGAGACACAAACTTGCCGCCGGCAACTGGAAAATGAACGGGCTGTCGGGCGATCTGGCCCAGATCGAGGCGCTGATCGCGGCGCACCCCGCGCCCAAGGTCGAGATCCTGATCTGCCCGCCGTCCACGCTCCTCTCGCGCATGGCCGATACGGTCGGCGATCACCCCCTCCACCTCGGCGGGCAGGATTGCCACGCCGCCCCCGATGGCGCCAATACCGGCGATATCTCGGCGGCGATGCTGGTGGATGCCGGCGCGCGCTATGTGATCCTCGGCCATTCCGAGCGCCGCACCGACCACGGCGAGACCGACGCGATGGTGAGGGCCAAGGCCGAAGCCGCGCGCACCGAGGGGCTTGTCTCAGTGGTCTGCGTGGGCGAGACCTTGGCCGAACGCGAGGCGGGCGAGACCCTCGCCATCGTCGGGCGGCAGCTGGAAGGATCGCTGCCTGCTGAGCCCATCGCGGCGGATGTGGTCATCGCCTATGAGCCGGTCTGGGCCATTGGCACGGGCAAGATCCCGACCAGCGACCAGATTGCCGAAGTCCACGGATTTCTCCGCGCCGAGCTCAAGCGCCACATGGGCGTCGAGGGCGACGGCGTGCGGATTCTCTATGGCGGCTCGGTCAAGGCCGCCAACGCCGCCGAGATCTTTGCCATTCCTGACGTCGATGGCGCCCTCGTCGGCGGCGCAAGCCTGACGGCGGGCGATTTCTCGCCCATCGTCACCGCTTTGGAAAACGCCTGATCCCTAGTTCGTTATCAACTCCGGCCCCATCACCGCCGTCGGCAGGACGGTCGAGATCCACGGGACGTAGGTGATGATGATGAGGAAGATGAAGAGCACGCCAAGGAACGGCAGGGCCGCCCGCACGACAGCCATCATCGGCATTCCGGCCACGCCCGAGGTGACGAAGAGGTTGAGGCCCACCGGCGGGGTGATCATGCCGATCTCCATGTTCACCACCATGATGATGCCAAGGTGGATCGGGTCGATGCCAAGCTGAATGGCAATCGGGAACACCAGCGGTGCGACGATCACGATCAGGCCCGAGGGCTCCATGAACTGACCGCCAATGAGCAGGATCACATTCACCACGATGAGGAAGGTGACCGGCCCGAGGCCTGCGTCAAGCATCACGCCCGCGATATGCTGGGGGATCTGTTCGTCGGTCAGGACGTGCTTGAGGATCAGCGCATTGGCGATGATGAACATCAGGGTGATGGTCAGCTTGCCGCCTTCAAACAGGGTCTTGCGGGTGTCTTCATGGAAGAAGGCCGTCAGAAGCGCCTGCGGCCGCTGCAACAGGCTCGCCGGGCGCCCTCCCTCGACACCGGCAAGCGGCCCCATGTCGCGGTACACGAAGGACGCGACGATAAAGGCGTATACGGCTGCAACGGCCGCGGCTTCGGTCGGGGTGAATGCCCCGCCCTTCCAGTAGAAGAGGCTCGCGCCCTCTTCGAAACGGATCCACGGGTGGCCATAGATGCCGCCCATGATGATGACGATCAGGAGAAGGCCCCAAAGCGCGTCGCGGAAGCTTGAGAAGATCTCGCCCCAGCCCAGCCACTCGCCCTTGGGCATATTCTTGATGCGGGCCATGATATAGATCGCAACCATCAGCATGACGCCGGCGAGGATGCCGGGGATGACGCCCGCCAAGAACATCCGGCCCACCGAGACATCGGTGGCGCTCGCATAGACGACCATGACGATCGAGGGCGGGATCAGAATACCGAGCGTGCCCGCATTGCAGATCACGCCGGCGGCGAATTCCTTGGTATAGCCCACCTGCCGCATGGCGGCGATGACGATCGAGCCGATGGCAACCACGGTCGCGGGGCTCGAGCCCGACAGGGCGGCAAACATCATGCAGGCAAAGACGCCCGCGATGGCCAGACCGCCCTGTAAATGGCCGACACAGGCCACGGCGAAACGGATGATCCGCTTGGCCACACCGCCGGTCGACATGAAGGACGAGGCCAGAACGAAGAAGGGGATCGCCAGAAGCGTATAGTGCCCCGCCATCGCCTGATACATCGACTGCGCGACCGAGCCGAGCGAGGTATCGGAGAACAGCAGAAGGAAGATGATCGACGACAGGCCGAGCGAGACGGCAATCGGCACGCCGATCAATAGAAGGCCGATGATCAGCGCAAAGAGAAAGACGACGTCCATGGATCAGGCCTCGCGGTTCATGGCGGCGACTTCCTCGACCGCGTCTTCGGCTTCGTGGCTGACGATCAGGCTTTCCTGCTCGCCCTTGAGGATGCGGATGGTGGCCTGCACGATCCGGAACAGAATGAGCGCGGCCGACAAAGGCAGGATCACATAGGGAATGGTGCGCGGCATCTTGGAATAATGCTCGCCGTAATTGATCCAGTCCTCAAGGAAGCGCAGGAACTGCGGCATCGGGATCTGGTCGGTCTCGAAATAGCTGGTGCCGCGGGTTTTCCAGTCGATCCCGGTCGGGAACCAGCGCCCGGTGGTGCGCGGCAGATCGGCGAAGGGGGCCCAATAATCCCACGCGCCCTTGAGCAGAAGCATCGCGTAGAAAAGGCAGATCGCGGCAGAGATAATCCCCATCGCACGGCGGCCCTTGGCCGACATCACATTGGTCACGGCATCGACACCGAGGTGGGCGGTGACCTTGAAGCCATAGGCGATGCCGAACAGCACGAGCCATGCGAAAAGAACGAGGACGACCTCGAGGCTCCAGATCAGGCTCGCGTTGAAAACATAGCGGCGGACGACGTTAAGAAAGGTGAGGATCGTCATCGTGCCCAGAGTAAAGGCAATGGCGTTTTCCTCGAACTCATGGACGAACCGGGCCAGTCGGCTCTTCGGCTGATATTTCGATCCGCTCATCGGAACCCCTCCCAAGATCCGGTGGATGTCCCGGCGCCGCGTGACGCCGGGACAAAGGTCGTAGCTCTATCAGTACTGAGCGTTGATCGCCTGAGCGGCGTCGATGTTCTCTTGGCCCACCTCTTCGGCAAACTGGGTCCAGACGGGCATCATCGTGTCGACCCAAGCCTGACGCTGCTCGGCGGTCAGCTCGCGGATCACGCCGCCCGCGTCGAGGATCGCCTGACGGGCATTGGCGTCAACCTCGGCCACCGCCGCGTTCCGCGAGGTGGTCACCTCGTCGAGGATGGTCAGGAACTGCTCGCGCACGCCGGCGTCGAGGCTGTCGAGGAAGTCAACCGACGAGACGACCATATAGTCGATGATGCCGTGGTTGGTCTCGGTGACACCGTCCTGAACCTCGAAGAACTTCTGGCCATAGATGTTGGACCAGGTGTTCTCCTGACCGTCGACAACGCCCGTCTGCAGCGCGCCATAGACCTCGGCAAAGGCCATCGGCTGCGGCGAGGCGCCAAGGGCCTGCATCTGGGCCACGAGAACGTCCGAAGGCTGAACGCGGAACTTCAGGCCGTTGGCGTCGGTCGGCAGAAGAAGCGGCTTGTTGGCCGAGATCTGCTTCATACCGTTGTGCCAGAAGCCGAGGCCCTGAACACCGCGGCGCTGCATGGCGTCGAGCATGGCCTGACCGGTCTCGGAGGCCTGGAAGGCATCGACGGCCTGAATGTTCTTGAACATGAACGGCAGGTCGAACAGGCGATAGGCTTTGGTGATCGATTCAAAGAGCGACAGCGAGGGCGCCGCCATCTGCACGTCACCACGGAGCATGGCCTCGATCACCTGCTCGTCGGTGTAGAGGGTCGAGTTGGGGAAGACTTCCATGCACATGGTGCCTTCCATCTCGGCGTTCACGCGCTCCATCAGAAGGGTGGCGGCGATGCCTTTGGGGTGACGGTCGGTGTTGGTGACGTGGCTGAATTTGACGACGATCTCGCCGTCGTCACAGGCTGCGGGGTCGGCCTGAGCGACGCCGGCCACGAGGGCGATGGCGGCAGCAGAGGCGGCAATCTTGGTGAATTTCATCTCGGTATCCTCCCATTGATACAAATGCCCACCCGGTTGAGGTGCACGCGGCAAGTGAAGGGCGTTACCGATTCTCTATCAACAATCAGATTCGTGCGCTCGGATATGCCCATGCGAATCATTCGATATCAAATAGTTATAAGGTGCTTTCGAGACCGAACCGCATGGCCCTAAATCGGCCGGGGGCGGATTCCCGCACAACAATTGACCAACAGTGTGCGCGTTTCCGCACACTTATTTGCGATAGTCTTCCGGTCGAATCCGGTGGCGCGTAAGTTTGTCGTAAAATGTTTTGCGCGGCAGCTTGAGCAATGCAGCCGCTGACGTAGCATTCCCTCCCGCCTTTCCGAGCGCTTCGATCAAGAGCTGCCGTTCGACCTTGGCCATCTGCTCGGTAAGGCCAAAACCTTCGACCTCGGCAACATCTCCGAGCCCCATGACAAAGCGCATCGCAGCGTTCATCAGTGCGCGGGCGTTGCCCGGCCAATCCTGCGCCATCAGGCGGGCAATGTGATCTGGCGTAATTTCGGGCACGGGTAGGTTGGCCTGTTCACAAGCCTGCGCGACATAGTGGCGGAACAGAACCGGGATGTCCTCGGTGCGCTCGCGGATCGCCGGGATCCTGACCCGCATGAGATCAAGCCGATAGAATAGATCGGCGGAAAACCGGCCCGCTTTGACCTCGGCGCCCAAATCATGGGTCGATCCGGCGATGATCCGCGCACCGCCTCCTGCCTCCAGACGGTCCAGAAGCGCAAATTGGGTCGGGCCGCCAAGTTGTCCGATCTCGTCGATGTAGAGAGTCCCGGCCCCCGCTGAGGAATAGGCCTCGGACAGACCCGCCACATCAAGACCGGCCGCAGAACGCTTGATGAAGGGATACCGCGCCGCCGCCGACAAGAGATGGATCACTTCGGCGATCTTTGGCGTGCCGGACCCGGGCTCGCCCAGAATCAAGACTTCGGCCCCCGCTCTGGCAACCGCCCTCGTCCGCTCACGCAGGTCTGCCGCAAGCTCTGACGTCCCGTGGAGCATGCGCGAGGCCGCATCACCACTTTCAAACTGGAGGCGTTGCCGGCGGCTGTCGAGAATCTCGGCCCGCAAACCAAGCGCCTTGCGGACAGTCGCCAGAAGATCGGACGGGGCACAGGGTTTTTCGAGAAAGGAATGGGCGCCCGCATCCATTGCCTTGACCGCCATCGGGATATCGCCCTCGCCGGTCAGAAGGATCACGGGCAGCTCGGGATCGGCCGCGCGGGCATAGTCTAGAAGGTGGAACCCGTCCCGCCCCGGCATTCGGATGTCGGTGACGATCACCCCATCGAATTCGCGGGTGATCAAATCCTTCGCGGCGACGAAAGAGCCTGCCAGAAATGGCTCGAGTTCTGCGAGTTCGAGCATTTGTCCCAGTGCCTCACGCACTTCTATGTCGTCGTCGACCAGAAGAACCCGCTTGGTCATGCTGCTTGTGCTCCTTTGACGGCGGCCAGTTCCACGGTGAAGATCGCACCTCGCTCAGGATGGTTCCGGCCGCGGATTTGCCCGCCGAAACTCTGGACAAGCCCATAGGAAATCGAAAGGCCAAGGCCCATTCCTTTGGCTGAACCGATCTCTTTGGTCGTGTAGAAAGGATCAAAGATCCGCTCCGGTTCGGCGATGCCCGGCCCGGTATCACGCACGGCAAGAAATACCCTCGGCCCCTTGCGCTCGAGCGTGATCTCAATGCGCCGGTTTTCGGTCTCTTCCATGGCGTCGACCGCATTTGAGATGAGGTTCACAACCACCTGCTGGAGACGCACCTCGCCGCCACGCACCATCACCGCACCCGAGGGTGCGGCCCAATCGAGGCTGACGCCGGCGTGGCTGATCTTCGATGTTCCCATCTCGATCGCCGCATCGACCACTGCAACCAGATCGACATCCGACAGCGGCTCGTTCTCCTGTTTGGCAAAGGCGCGCAGGTTCTTGATGATCCGGCCCATGCGGCGGGCCAATTCGGAGATGCGGGCAAGGTTTTGCGCCGCAACCTCGGGCTTGCCGCGTTCAAGGAAGGCCTCGGCATTCTCGGCAAAGGAGCGGATCGCCATGAGCGGCTGGTTCAATTCGTGGCTGATCCCCGCCGACATCTGGCCCAGCGCCGAAAGCTTGCCCGCCTGCACCAGATCGGCCTGCGCCTTCTTGAGGCGCGCCTCGGCGTCGGTGCGCTCGGCCACCTCGTGGCGCAGATCGCGGTTGGCGCGTTCAAGCTCGTCGGTGCGCCGCGCGACCCGCTCTTCCAGCGCCACATTGATCTTGGCGAGGCTCCGCCGACGCTCCGCGAAAAGAAACAGGAGCGCGCCGAAGGCAAGGCAAAGGGCGACGGTCGCCGCCGATTGGAGAAAAGCCAGTTGACGGGCAGGCGCGACGTCAAGAAGCGCCTCGCCGCGCAGCCCGATCACCGGTAAATCTTGCCCCAGATGCAGCGCAATCGCGGGCAGGTAGCGCCCACCGTCAACTTCCCAAAGGATCAGGCCATCCCGCTCTGTCTCGCGATAACTGACGAAAGGGGCAAGTTGTCCGCCATCGGCGCCGGTGCGTGTGCTGAAAACCAGTTCGGAGCGGTTCGAGACGAAAACTACGCCCCGCTCGTCGGTGAAAAAGACTGTGGGCCTATCGCCGCGCAGCGCGGCTTCGACCTCTTCGACATCGGCCATGACGATGACTGCGCCCGCCACAGGCCCTTCATCTGCGAAGACAGGGGCGGCAAATGAAAAAGACCGGCGCCTGAAGGCCTCGCTGTAAAGGTGTTCGACACCAAGCGCCCCGTCCATCGCCCGCTCGAACTCGGCCGCGCCCATGTAGCTTCCGGCCACAACGTCCTGAGCACGAGCCAGATTTCTTCCCGAGGGATCGACGACCACAATATCCAGCGCGCCGGTCTTGTCGGCGACCGTAAGAAGCAGACGCGCCCCCTCATCCTGTCCGATTTCGCCCGACAGGAGCCCCGCTACGGCTGGATGGTCCGCCATCAGCACCGCCAGCTCACGGTAGCGCTGAAGTTCGCTGGTGAGATGGTCGGCAGCCAGCGCAAGGTCGGACCTGCCTCGGCTTTCAAGTTGCTCCAACGCGGCCCCATAGCCATACCACCACACCCCACCCGCCATGAGGGCGACGGCGAGGACATAGCCGACAAATCCGGCGATCAGTCCGGGGGTGTTGCGCTTCATGGCCCGACTTTGCCTCGCCCCGCGCGCGAAGGCCAGTTGCAATCACATCGGGGTGGCGGCAATGCTGGGGTCATGTTGCACCTGTCTCAATCCCCGACCGATCCTGCCTTCGTGCAGAACCCCTACCCCTTCTACGACCGCGCCCGCGCGGGGGGTGATCTGTTCTTCTGGGAAGACTATGGGCAGGTCTGCGCCGTCTCGCATCAGGCCGTTGCTGCGCTTCTGCGCGACCGTCGGATGGGCCGCGAGATCCCGCCCGAGTGCCAACCTGAGATCCCCGCTCATCTCAAGCCATTCTACGACATCGAAGCCCACTCGATGCTCGAGCTTGAACCGCCGACCCATACCCGCCTGCGCAGCCTTGACCTGCGCGCCTTCACCAGCCGCCGTATCGCGGGCCTCGGCCCCGAGATCACCCAGCTGGCCCATGAGTTGATCGACAAGTTTCCCGCCTCCGGCCCCTTCGACCTTCTCGACGCCTTCGCCCGGCCGGTCCCGATTCTGGTGATCTGCCGCCTCCTCGGCGTTCCCGCCGACCGCGCGGACGACTTGCTGGCGTGGTCCAACGCCATGGTCTCGATGTATCAGGCCCGCCGCACCCGCGAGATCGAGGATCAGGCGGTCGCCGCCACGCTGGCCTTCCGCGCTTATATCCTCGAGGTCATCGCGCAAAAGCGCCGCGCCCCGGCCGACGACCTTCTGAGCCAGCTTATCGCCGCCGAGGAAGACGGCTCCAAACTTTCGACCGACGAGCTGATCACCACCGCGATCCTTCTCTTGAATGCGGGCCACGAAGCCACGGTTCACACGATGGGCAACGGCATCAAGACCATGCTCGAGACAGGAGACCGCGATATTCACGAGGCCTCGGTCGAGGAAATCCTGCGCTACGACCCGCCGCTGCATATGTTCACACGATGGGTCTATGAGGACATCACGCTCTACGGCCACGATTTCAAGCGCGGCGATCAGGTGGCGCTCTTGCTCGCGGGGGCCAACCGCGATCCGTCGCCCTACCCTCAGCCCGACCTCTTCTCGCCCACCCGTGTCGGCCCCGCCAATGTCTCCTTCGGCGGCGGCATCCATTTCTGCGTTGGCGCCCCCTTGGCGCGGCTGGAACTGCTCATCGCCATGGGTGCCCTTTTCGAACGTTGCCCCTCCCTGCGCCTCGCCGAGCCGCCGGAATATGCCAATGTCTATCATTTCCACGGGCTGAAGCGGCTCATGGTGCGGCAGGGCTAATTCACCCTCGCGGGCGGAAGCGATTGCCGCTATGGCAGGGCCATGAGCGCGCCCTTTGAAATCCTTCTGGTCACGGCCCCCGGCCTCGAAGCCCCCCTTGCCGAAGAGGCGAAGGCGCTTGGCCTGATCGTCACCGGCACCCTGCCCGGCGGTGTGACCGTGCAGGGCGGCTGGCCCGAGGTCTGGCGCGCCAACTATTCCTTGCGCGGGGCTGCGCGGGTTCTGGCGCGGATCGGATCGTTCCGGGCCTTCCATCTGGCCCAGCTCGACAAGCGGTCGCGCAAGTTTCCCTGGGGCGAGGTGCTGCGCCCCGATGTGCCGGTGCGGATCGAGGTCACAACCAAGGCCTCAAAAATCTATCACGCCAAGGCCGCCGCCCAGCGCGTCGAGAAGGCCATCACCGAGGAGCTTGGCGCGCCGATCTCGCCCGAGGCAGAGATCGCCATCAAGCTGCGGATCGACGACAACCTCTGCGAATTCAGCGTCGATACCACGGGCGAAGCGTTGCACAAGCGCGGCCACAAGGAAGCGGTGGGCAAAGCCCCCATGCGGGAAAACCTCGCCGCCATGTTCCTGCGCCAGTGCGGCTATCAGGGGATGGAACCTGTCGTCGATCCCATGTGCGGCTCGGGCACCTTCGTGATCGAAGCCGCCGAGATCGCCGCCGGCCTCGCCCCCGGCCGCTCGCGCGGCTTTGCCTTCGAGAAGCTGGCGAGCTTCGATGCCTCGGCCTTCGCCGCGATCAAGGCCGAACCGGCCAAGCCCCTCTCAACAGGCCTGCGCTTCTACGGCTCCGACCGCGATTCCGGCGCGATCCGTATGGCGAAAGCCAATGCCGAACGGGCGGGCGTGGCCGAGGTGATCGACTTCAGCCTGCACGGCGTGAGCGAACTCACGCGCCCCGAAGGCGCGCCCGGCCTCATCATGGTCAACCCGCCCTATGGTGCGCGGATCGGCGAGCGGAAGCTGCTCTATGCGGTCTACGGCGCCTTGGGGAAAACCCTGCTCGAACGGTTTTCGGGCTGGCGGGTCGGCATCGTCACCTCCGACGCAGCGCTCGCGCACACCACCGGCCTGCCCTTCCTGCCCACCGGCGCGCCTGTCTCGCACAGCGGCCTGCGGATCACCCTCTTCCAGA
>JAHEBR010000060.1 GCA_024642185.1 Marivivens sp.
GGTGCGCGATTTCGTCGAGATGAACCGCGACCTGCCGGACCTGTGGGATCTGGCGCACGGGACGTGGGAGGATTGCTCCGGCCCCTCGCGCTTCAAGGAAGAGGCGGCGCAAGAGGCCCTCGTGCGCGGCATCCGCGAGCTTTCCGACAAGCCGGTGGTTGGCGTCGGCCGCTTCACCAGCCCCGATGTGATGGCGCGGATGATCCGGCAGGGCACGCTCGATTTCATCGGCTGCGCGCGGCCGTCGATCGCCGATCCCTTCCTGCCCAAGAAGATCGAGGAGGGGCGGATCGAAGACATCCGCGAATGCATCGGCTGCAACATCTGTATCACCGGCGACATGACCCAAGGCATGGGCCGCTGCACGCAAAACCCCACATGGATGGAAGAATGGCGGCGCGGCTGGCATCCTGAGCGGATGAACGCCAAGGGCGCGAGCCAGAATGTGTTGATCATAGGCTCTGGCCCGGCGGGGCTTGAGGCCGCGCGGGCGCTATCGCTGCGCGGCTATGACGTGGCGATTGCCGAGGCCCGCGACGAGATCGGCGGGCGCGTCGCCCGCGAGCGCAAGCTGCCGGGGCTTTCGGCTTGGGGGCGGGTGGTGGATTACCGCCAGTATCAGCTGTCGCAGCGCCCCAACGTCGAGACCTACCTCGCCTCGCGCCTCGATGCCGGGCAGATCCTCGAATTCGGCTTCCAGAACGTCTGCATCGCTACCGGAGCACGCTGGCGGGCCGATGGCGTGGCGCGGCAGCACGTTGTGCCGATGTCGATGGACAAGGCGATGCCGGTCTATACACCGGATGACCTGATGGCGGGGCGGCTGCCCAAGGGCCGTGTCGTCGTTTTCGATGACGATCATTACTACATGGGCGGCGTCTTGGCCGAGCTTCTGGCGCAAGCGGGTTGCGAGGTGACGCTCATCACGCCCGCGCCATACGTCTCCGACTGGGCGCGCAACACGCTCGAGCAGGCGGCGATCCATGTCCGGCTGGCGGCGGCGGGGGTGAGGATCGTCCTCAACCGCGGCGTGGCGGCGATCCATGCGGGCGAGGTCGAGACCAATTGCAGCTATACCGACGCCCGCGAGCGGACGGCTTGCGACGCGGTGGTGATCGTCGGCTCGCGGCGCTCGGAGGATGGTCTTTTCCACGACCTTCAGGCACGGAAGGCCGATTGGGCCGATGCCGGCATCCTCTCGGTCAAGGTCATTGGTGATGCCTGCGCGCCGGGGCCGATTGCTTGGGCGACCCACGCCGGCCACCGCTATGCCCGCGAGCTGGACGAACCCGAGCGGGGCGATGCCATACCCTTCCGCCGCGAGGTGACGCGCCTTGCCGACTGAGATGACCCGCACGCTTGAGATCCTCGACCGCCTCATCGCTTTCGATACGGTGAGCGCGAAATCGAACCTTTCGCTGGTGGACTATGCCGAGGGGCTTCTCAGGAATACCGGCGCTCGGGTGCAGCGGTTCTCTGATGCTACTGGGCAGAAGGCGGGTCTTTATGCCGAGATCGGGCCTGCGGGGCAGGGGATTGCGCTTTCGGGGCATACGGATGTGGTGCCGGTGGAAGGGCAGGTCTGGACCCGCGATCCCTTTCGGCTGAGCATCGACGGTGGCCGCGTCTATGGCCGTGGCACGACCGACATGAAAGGCTTTGTCGCGGGTGCGCTGGCGCTGGCCGAGCGGGCAGGCAGGGCAAAGTTGCGCGAGCCGCTCAAGATTATCCTTTCCTATGACGAAGAGGTGGGCTGCCTCGGCCTCAAGGAAATGTTGCCAAACCTCCTGCCCCTGATCGGCTCGCCCCGCGCCGTTATCGTGGGCGAACCGACCGAGATGCGGGTCGCCATCGGCCATAAAGGGAAAGTCGCGCTGAAGGCCGTCTGCAACGGGCAGGCGGGGCATTCGGCGATGGCGCCCGATTTCGTCAACGCGATCCATCTCGCCACCGATTTCGTTTCCGCAGTCCGCGAGGCCCAGGCCGGGATTGCCGCCAAAGGCGCGCAGGAAGACGGCTACGACATTCCCTATTCGACCCTTCACGTCGGCAAGATCGCGGGCGGCAAGGCGCTCAACATCGTGCCTGACCGCGCCGAGATCGACTTTGAAATCCGACACCTTGCGGCCGACGATCCCCGCGCGACGATTGCCGCTTTGACGGCCCGCGCCAAAGAGATCGCCGCCCGCTACAAGGCGGCCTTTCCGCAGGCCCTCATCGAGATCGAGGAGCGCAACGCCTATCCCGGCCTTGCCGTCGACGCTGCGGCTGAGGTCGTGGGGCTGGTGCAGCGCTTTTCGGGGCGGGGCGGGACGTTCAAGGTTCCCTATGGCACCGAAGGCGGCTTTTTCGCCGAGGCGGGGCTGCCTACGGTTGTTTGCGGGCCGGGCTCGATGGCAGGGCAGGGGCACAAGCCGGACGAGTATATCGCCCTGAGCCAGTTGGTGGCGCTGGACGCGATGCTGGATAGGGTTTTGGCTGAAATCTCTGCCTGAGCGGCCCGGTCAAACACGGAATAAAGTTCCGACACTGGCTGACAAGGTGGAAATCTGTTCCCTGGTCGTTTGGGCCTTTGGTGAGCCGTTCTATTTCAGTTGGGTTCTTTGCCACAGTCTCCTTATTTTTATGCAATAATTGTAATCGGTTAGATGAAATGTGATCTTTGTGGGGAACCACCGGAGATTGCCCATGCCCCTTTTGTCCATTCCGTCCGACTGGCTCTTCGGCCTTTTGGGGGGGCTTATCATCGGCCTTTCCGCGGCTGTCTTGCTTCTCGGCAACGCCCGCATCCTTGGCGCGAGCGGCATTCTTGGCTCGGTCATTGACGGGAGCGAGCCTGATGCCGCGACCGAGCGGCTGTGGTTCCTCGGTGCGCTGATCGGCGTGCCAGCGATTGCCGTTCTGATCTTTGGCGCACCGCAGACGAACGTTTCCGGTGATCTGCCCCTGCTCGCATTGGCCGGTGTTCTCGTAGGTCTCGGCACGCGGTTGGCCAATGGCTGCACCTCGGGCCACGGGGTCTGCGGGATGTCGCGGTTCTCGTGGCGGAGCATTGTCTCGACCCTTGTCTACCTCGCTGCTGGTTTTGTGGTCATGTTTGTGGCCCGCCACATCTTCGGAGTTCTCTGATGCGCAATATCGTTTCTGCCATTTCCGGGGGCCTGTTCGGGCTGGGTCTTTTGATCTCGGGCATGACCGATACGGCCAAGGTTCAGGGCTGGCTCGATCTCTTTGGACAGTGGGACCCGACGCTCGCCTTCGTTCTAGGCGGTGCCATCCTGCCGATGCTCTTGGCTTGGCGTGTCGCGGCGCGGCGCAAAGTTTCGGCGACAGGCGAGGCCTTTCCGGCCCTGCCCGGGCCCCTTATCGACGGTCGGCTTTTGACAGGGTCGGTCCTTTTCGGGGCAGGTTGGGCGCTGGCGGGGTTTTGCCCAGGGCCTGCCATCGCCTCGCTGACATGGGGCGGGCTCGGCGGGCTTGTGTTCGTGATCGCGATGGTTGGCGGGATGGTCCTAAGCACAGTTGTCGGCAAACGCCGCCTCGCCGCGGCTTGAGATTCAAGCTTCAGCCGCGCAGCTTGGCTAGAAAGCCCTCAAGGATCAACAGGCTGTCTTTGTTACCCGCGAGTGCCGCCGCTGCGTAGTCAAGTAACGCAACCTCGTGATCGAGCAGGAGCTGTGCGTCTGCCCGTTCCGTATCGTCAGCGGCTTTGACGACCGCATCGAATTCAGCGACAAAGACGGGATATTCCTCGCACATCCTGCGAAGCAGATCATGCCAGTCGACGCTTCGCAGAGTTTCAGCCTCGCTCCGGCCCTCGGCGCGAATAGTGGCGGCGCGTGCCGGATCGACCGCCAACCGCTCTGCCATGGGCGCCAGCACCTGGAGCATCGCGCCCTCAATCGAGGACATGAGACCAAGAGCTCTGCTGGCTTCCCCTGTATGAAAGCGCGCAAGCGTTGCAAAGAAGGTCTCTCCCAAGATTTCCTCCTCATAGAAGGCGCGAAGTCCGTCGGCCGAGCTGGCAAATGTTCTGGGGGCGAGTGTCATGTTAGAGCCTCTGCGAGTCTGTCATTCATCTGCCGCCAACGATAGCTTGCCTCGGCTGCAACCAAGCCGAGGGGTCCGAAGGTTGCCTGTTTTGGGATGGCCGTGAACGGCGCAAGCGCCTCGGGTTCTCCCGATAGAGCCTTGCTCATGGCGATTGCGGCGGCTGGCGCGGTGTTCATGCCGTGGCCACCGAAACCGGCCATTGTGAACAGCCCTGGCTCGATTTCGCCCACATAGGGCATGAAATGGCGGGCATAGCCCATGTTGCCGGCCCAGGCCGTGTCGATGCCGATGCGGGCCTTCTTCATATCGCCGGCCATGGCGGGATAAATCTTTCCGATATCTTTGGCGACCATGCGGCGGACGGCTCCGATTTCGAGAGTTCCGAACGCGGTGATCCCGAGCCCCCAGAGCAGCCGCCCATCGGGCAGGCGGCGGTAGTAGTTGCCAGCGCGGCGTGTATCGCCAACGCCAAAGCGGGTGGGGATGTGCTCGTCAAGAACATCGGGCATCGGGTCGGTGACGCCGATATAGGTTCGGATCGGCAAAAGAAGCCGCGCGAGCCGTCCGGTTTCCCGCCCGCCATAGCCGCCCGTCGCCACAACCACGCGATCTGCTTGGATCGTCTTTCGGTCCGTAATGATGGCAAAGCCGGAGCCTCGCCGATCAATACGTTCGGCCGTCACGTTCTCCACAATAGCCTGCCCCGCCCCGAGCGCGTCGCAGGCAAGGGCGCGCATAAAATTCAGAGGGTGAAACTGAAACCCTGCGTCGGAGTGAAGGCCATAGCGGTAGCGCGGGCTGGTCGTTTCCGCCTTCAGTTCGGCTCCGGTCAGGAGGCGTGAAGCGGGATCGACGTCTGCAGGTGGCCGCCCCGACAGTGAGACTGTCAGTATGCCGTCCTTGGGGGCCGCCGCCTCATAGCCCTTGCGGCCCATCCGCTCGCGCATCCATGCGAGGCCGCCAGACGCGATATCGTCCAGCACCGTGGCCTTGTCCTCGCCAACGAGCCTTTCCAGTTGATCATCGCCAGCGGCCCAACCAGCCGAGCAAAAGCCGCCGTTGCGCCCCGAGGCGCCGCCTGCGACCTGGCCCGCCTCAAGCAGGGCCGCTGAAACGCCCGCCTCGGCAAGACGCCAGAGCAGGGAGAGGCCCGCGAGCCCGCCGCCTATGATCACCGTGTCATAGGCCGGGGAAAGGTCGGCAAGCGCTGCCGTTTCGGGCGGGGCGATCCCCGTCTGCTCATACCATGTCGTCGCCGTCAGCGCGTTTGGGCTCAATGCGATTTGCCCTTGTTGACCATCCGATCGAGCGACTTGATCCCCGAAGCCGCGATCAGCGTCAGAAGCACATAGATCAGCGCGGCCGAGTTGAAGGGCTCGAAGGCGAGGAAACTCTGCGCCTGAAACTCGCGCATCCGCTGCGTGAGGTCGCGCACCGAGAGGATCGACACGAGCGAGGTGTCTTTCAGCATGGCGATGAACTCGTTGCCAAGCGCGGGCAGGACGATGGCCACGGCCTGTGGCACGATGATGAACCGCGCGATCTGCATTTCCTTGAGGCCGAGTGTCCGCGCGGCCTCGATCTGGCCCTTGGGGATGGCCTCGATCCCGGCGCGGAAGATCTCGGCCATATAGGCGGAATAGCCGATGGCGATCGCCATGATCCCGCGGGTCATCATCTGCAGATCAATATAGCCCGCCGAGGCGCTTTTGAGAGCGCCGGCAAGTGGCAGGCCAACGTAAAGGATGATGACGAGCATCGGCACGCCGCGGATCGTGTCGACGAAGAAGTCGGAAAAGACGGCCAAGGGGTGCGACGTCAGGATCGCACCGATGCCGACCAGAAGAAGGAAAAGAGCGCCGAGTGCGAGGCAGACGATGGCGATGGTCTTGGTGGTGATCGGTAGATAGTCCGCTTGCCAGAGGATCGGCTGATCGGCCACGGCGCCTTGCGGCAGAAGCGCCGACGAGATCGTGCCCTTCTCCAGAAGGTCGATCGCCTGCTCGACTGTGGCGAGCGAACGGACCTTGTAGGGCTCGTCCGGGATCACGTCGCCAAATTCGCCATAGCGGATCGTATCGGTGAGGCGCTGCGGGGTGCCGGAAACGATTCCGATGCGCCCGTCGAGCGAGCCGACAAGCTCGACCTCGACATGGGGGCGGGTGAAGAAGAAAACCGAAGACGCGACCAGTACGACGCCCAGAACCCCAAAGATGATCGACGCCATGCGCGAGGGGTTGAGGCGCGTCAGGAGCGCCCAGACAAGGCCGAGGATCGAGGCGCCGATATAGGCGAAGAAGGCCGCGCGCAGCGTGACCATGAGGCCAACGGCAAAACCGGCATGGGCCATCATCAGCACATAGAAAGCCGCTACGAAATTAACCAACAGAAGGGCGATCCAGAGCGCTTTGCCAGCCACGGTGCGGTGCGCCGAGATCGGCGCGATGGCCCAGCCGAGCGACAAAAGCGCAAGGCCGGCGGCCACCACCATATATTTGTGGGCCGCCTCGAGCATGGCCACCTGGAAATCGGGATCGAGAATGAAGGTATTGTCGACAACGATCACGAAATCGACAGAGCGCGGATCGAACTCGTTGACCACGACCGAGACCAGATAGCTGTCGATCGCCGGAAGCTGCGACAGAAACGCCAAAAGAACCGTCTGGACAGCAAGGGCAATCGCCGCGCGGCGCCGGTCACGGGCAATGCTTTCGGGGCCTTCGTCCGGCCGCAGCGACCGCAGCACCCAGAGGCTTCCCAAAAAGCCAGAGACGCCCACCGCCGAGAACATCAGGAACATCGCAAAGAGGGTCCAGGGATCGCTTTCGATGCCCAAGACCGCCTTCAGCGCGGGGCCGTAGCTGCGCGAGGTGGCGATGAGCCAGATGATGACGGGGAAGACGGAGAGGAAGACAAGGTTCGAAGCGCGGATGCCGCGCATCCAGCCGAAAAGGGCAGTCATTCGACAGGGCCTTTCAGGGAAAGAAAAAGCCCCGGCCCGGATGTCCGGACCGGGGCGAATTGCGAGAGCTTACTTCGGCCACCACTTGATGGTCAGCTCGGTCAGAGTGCCGTCATCCTTGATCGCCTGCAGGCCTTCGTTGAAGGCATCCTGCAGTTCAGAACCTTCCTGGAACACAAGGCCCAGCGGGTCCGACGAAAGGCCGGTAATGGCCACGGTCAGCTCGCCCGCAAACTCCTGCTCGTAGGCGGCAGCCGAGGTCGAGTCGATGATCACGCCATCGACGTCGCCGTTCTGCAGCGCGACGACCGCGTTGTTGAACGCGTCGAAGAGGGCGAGGTTGTCACGACCCACAAGCTCTTCACCCAAGGCGGCGTTGGTGGTGCCGTTCTGCGAGGCAAGGCGCATCGATCCCGACTTGAAGTCGTCAATCGTTTTGTCCGCATCTTCGACCCGCATCAGAACACCCTGCTGGACGATGATGTAGGGATCGGAAAAGTCGACGATCTTGTCGCGCTCGTCGGTGATGGTCACGCCCGAGACGACCATGTCGAACTGGCCATCGGCGAGGGCGCCGAAGATGCCGTCCCATGCGGTGGTGATCCAGTTGGGCTGGCAGTTGATGCGCTCGCAGATTGCGGCGACGACATCGACGTCAAAGCCTTTGACAACGCCATCCTCGATGAACTCGTGCGGCGGATAGGTGGTGTCGGAGCCGATGTTGACGATCTGGCCGCCCAGATCAGCGGCAAACGCCGGCACCGCAAGCGTCGCGGCAACAATTGCCCCGGCAACGTGTTTGAACATGATATACTCCCTATAAATGCGCCGCTTCAGATGGCGGCGTGTTTTTGGTTGGATCAGAATGAGCGGTGCTCAGCAAAAGGTCAATCGCTGCGAAGCATCGAGAGGCTCTGCTATGCTGGCTCGCCGGGAGTGATCCGGAGCGCGCGCAGGGCGTTGAGGATGACGGCCACGTCAATGACCTCCTGCAGGATCGCGCCTTCGACGGGGCTTAGGTAGCCCAAGGCCGCAGCGATCATGCCAAGGACCGACAGCCCGATCCCTGCCACCACGCTTTCCAAGGCGATGCGCCTTGCGCCATGAGCGATCTCGATACCAGAGCCGAGGCGGGCGATCTGATCGACAAGCAAGACAACATCCGCCGCCTCGGCAGAGGCTGCCGCACCGCGCGCACCCATCGCTACGCCGACATCCGCCGCCGCAAGCGCGGGTGCGTCGTTGACACCGTCGCCCACCATCATGACTGGCCCGTTCTTGCGTTCGGTCAGCACCAGAAGAACTTTCTGGTCGGGGCTGAGCCCGGCGTGGACAGCATCTAGATCAAGCCCCTCGGTCACCCTTCGGGCGACCTCTGCACGGTCGCCGGTGGCCAGCAGGATGCGGCCCATCCCTGATGTTCGGAGCCTTCCCAGCATTGCACCCACGCCTTCGCGCAGGGGGTCTGCCATGACGATGTGGCCGGCAAGTTTGCCATCAATCGCCACGGCCACCAGCGCCGAGCCCGAAAGAACCGCAGGCGAGGCCCCGTCGGTCTCGTCGTGATGGCCGGCAACGAAGACTTGCCCTCCCACGACAATCCGTTTCCCCTCGACAAGGCCCGAAACCCCTTCGCCGGGCTGTTCGGACACCTCGGTTGGAATTTGCAGGACAAGGCCGCGCTCTTGCGCCGCGGCGACGACTGCTTGAGCAACGGGATGTTTGGACGCCTGATCGAGGGCAGCGGCATAGCGCAGCACATCACTTTCGCTCCAGCCGTTACGGGTGTCGATGGCGATGATCTGGGGGCGGCCATCGGTCAAGGTTCCGGTCTTGTCGAGGATCAGGGTCCGGACCCGCGCCATGGCCTCAAGCGGTCTTGCCCCCTTGACCAAAACGCCGAAGTGCGCGGCCCGCGAGAGGCCCGCAACCAGAGCCACCGGCACCGCAAGGATGAGCGGGCAGGGTGTCGCCACCACAAGAACGGCGACCGCGCGGATCGGATCACCCGTAAACCACCAGGCAGCGGTGGCCAATGCGACAGTGACAGCCAGAAACCCAAGCGACCAGCGGTCGGCCATGCGGGCCATTGGCGCCTTCGATTTCTGCGCCTCCGACACAAGGCGAATGATACCGGCGTAGGTGCTGGCTGCGGCGGGGTGCGTGGCTGTCAGATCGAATGCTTCGCCTGAATTGGTCGAGCCGCTCATTGCTTCGGCATCGCGGGCAAGCCGGACCGGTAGCGCCTCGCCGGTCAGGGCCGATGTATCTAGGAAGGCCCCTGCAGACGCGACAATCCCGTCGACCGGAACAACGTCGCCTTGCCGAATGAGCAAGCGGTCGCCGGGGGCGATGTCGTCGAGGGCAACCTCTTCGAGCCCTCCGTCCCGATGCCGGGTTGCCGAGCGCGGCACCCGAGCCAGAAGATCGTGCATCTCGCGTCGGGCGCGGCCCTCGGCAAAGCTTTCGAGGAAATTGCCGCCCGAGTACATGACAGCCACAACAGCGGCTGCGAGCGTTTCGCCAAAGACGAGCGCGGCCGACATCGACAGGGCGGCAACGATGTCGAGGCCCACCTCGCCATCCAGAAGGGATCGAACGATTTCAACGACAAGTGCCGCCAAGACGGGCAAAACACCGATTGTCCAGATGAGATCAGCGGCGGCTTCATACCCCAAGAATCCAAGAACGAGGCCAGCAACAAGCCCAATCAGCCCTATGGCCAATAACGCTGACTTCAACAGATCACGGTTAGACACCTGCACTCAAACACTCCTCAACTCGCGCGACGCGCCAGTGCGAGGAGACCCCTGAACCTGTGGCTATGCAATCCCAATCCCGCAAGATTATTCCAACCTGCCGCGCCTCAGGGTTGATAGGCGAGGCAACCGGGATCATAGCCGGGACTCAATTTATAGGGGCGCATTGTGTTTCGGTCGATTTCCCAGTTCACGCCGGTCGTATGGCTGATCATCCTCGCGACGATGGCCAGCCGGTTCGTATTCTTCATGGTCTGGCCCTATCTCGCGGTGATCCTGCACCGCGATCACGGGCTTGATACGTTTCAGGTCGGCGCTTTCCTGAGCATTTCCGGCCTCGCGGCTGCGACAACGGGGCTTTATATCGGTTACCTTTCGGATCGTTTCGGGCGTCGTCGGGTCATTGTCTTGGGTCTTGTTGTCGCCATCCTGTCGCTGGCTCTGCTGGGTGTAACCGAAAATCTCTGGGTGATCCTTTTGGCCATGTTGGTTGAAAGCGTCGCCTCCAATGCGATCGAGACCCCGGGACGGGCGCTTTTGACTGACGAACTGGAAGACCGCGACGCCAAGGACCTCGCGCTGCATATGCGCTACTATGCGCTCAACCTCGGGGCTGCCTTCGGGCCGGTGGTCGGGGTGGCCTGGGGTCTGACGGGGCGGCAGGAGACCTTTCTGATCGTTGCCGGTGTCTTGACGGTTTACCTCCTGGTGGCCCTTTTCATCTTCTTCCGCACCCCGCCGCGCGGGCGCGTGGCGGGCAAGGCGTTTTCCTTTTCCGAGGCGTTGAGGGTTCTGGCGCAGGACAAATCATTTCAGGTCTTCGTCCTCGCACTCGGCGTCGGCGGCATCGCCTATTCCCAACTCGAGGCCGGGCTGATCCAGTATATCCAGCAAGGCGGAG
>JAHEBR010000276.1 GCA_024642185.1 Marivivens sp.
CATCGGAACCCGGCCTGACCGCCCCGATGGCATCGACAAGGTCACCGGCAAGGCCCGCTATGGCGCCGATACCTATGCGCCGGGGATGCTGCATGGGGTCATGATCCGCTCGCCCCACGCGCATGCGCGGATCAAGAAGATCGACGCCACCAAGGCGCTCGCGCTCAAGGGCGTGAAGGCCGTGGTGACCCGCGCCGATTTCCCGACCGGCCTTGAGGGCGAGGACTGGAACATTCAGGAAAACTGCATGGCAGGCGATGTGGCGCTTTATGATGGTCACGCCGTTGCCGCCGTTGCCGCGACCAGCCTGCTTCTGGCCCGTGAAGCTGCCAAGCTGATCGAGGTCGATTACGAGCCGCTGCCGCACGTCACAGACGTCGACGAAGCGATGAAGCCGGGCGCTCCGGCGATCCGTGCGGGTGCTGCCGATTATTCGGTGCCCGAGGGGCTTCACCCCAACGTCATGCGCTATATCGAATATGGCCACGGCGATCTCGAGGCGGGCTTTGCCGCCGCCGATCTCGTCATGGAAAACACCTACAAGACCGAGGCCACCCATCAGGGCTATATCGAGCCCCACGCCTGCCTTGCCCAGCTGGGTTCGGACGGCAAAGGCGAGATGTGGGTCTGCACCCAAGGCCACTGGTTCATCCGCCGGATGAGTGCGGCTGTTCTGGGCATCGACGTGGCCAACCTGCGGGTGACGCCTTCGGAAATCGGCGGCGGCTTCGGCGGCAAGACGACCGTGTTCATCGAGCCTGTGGCACTGGCGCTCAGCCGCAAGGCGGGCAGGCCGGTGAAGATGGTGATGACCCGTTCGGAGGTCCTCCGCGCCACGGGGCCGACGTCCTCCTCCTCGATCGACGTGAAGATGGGGATGAAGAAAGACGGCACCATGACCGCCGCCAAGGTCACCATGCGGATGCAGGGCGGCGCCTTCCCGATGGCGCCGATCGACAGCGCGCTTGATTGCGCTTTCTCCTGCTACAATATCCCGGCGGTGCATCACGAAGGCTATGACGTTCTGGCCAACCGGCCCAAGCAGGCGGCCTATCGCGCCCCCGGCTCGCCGATGGCGGCTTTCGCGACCGAGAGCCTTGTTGACGAAATGTGCCGGGCGCTGAAGCTCGACCCGCTGAAAACCCGCCTCAAGAACGCCTCGCGCGAAGGCACCAAGGCCAGCTTTGGCCCGACCTTCCCGCGCATCGGCCTTGTCGAGACGATCGAGGCGGCCATTGCGCATCCGCATTACGCAGCCCCCCTTGGCCCCAATCAGGGGCGGGGCGTGGCCAGCGGCTATTGGATGAACTGGGGCGGCGAGACTTCGGTCTCGGCGGCGCTGGGCGAAGATGGTTCGGTGACGGTTTCGGTTGGCACACCCGATATCGGCGGCAGCCGCGCCTCGATGGCGCTGATGGCGGCCGAAGCCTTGGGCATCCCGTATGAGAACGTGCGCGTCAACGTGGTTGATACCGGCTCGCTCGGTGTCAATGAGCCGACCCACGGCAGCCGCGCGACCTATGCGAGCGGCCTTGCCACCATCGAGGCGGTCAAGCAGATCTCGTCCAAGCTCTGCCAGCGGGCCGCCGACAAATGGGGCATCCCTGCGGAGGCGGTGATCTGGGAAGACGGCTGCGCCAAACCTTCGGGCCCCAACGCGGGCGAGTTTCCGCCGCTGACCATTGGCGAGCTGGCCTCGGAAATGGGCGGCACCGGCGGGCCGATCTCGGGCCATTACGAGGCAACCCCCTCGGGCCACGGCGGCAGCTTTGGCACCCATATCGTCGATATCGAGGTCGATCCCGAAACCGGCTATACCTCGGTCCTGCGCTATACAGTGGTGCAGGATGCCGGCAAGGCGATCCACCCCGCCTATGTGGAGGGCCAGTTTCAGGGTGGTGCTGCGCAGGGCATCGGCTGGGCGCTCAATGAGGAGTATATCTACGGCGCCGACGGGCGGCTGCAGAACACCGTGTTCCTCGATTATCGTATCCCCGTCGCCTCGGACCTGCCGATGATCGACACGGTGATCGTCGAAGTGCCGAACCCCGGCCACCCCTACGGCGTGCGCGGTGTGGGCGAGACGGGGATCACCCCGCCGCTTCCGGCCGTGGCCAATGCGGTTCACGCCGCTGCTGGCGTGCGCCTGCGGAGCCTGCCGATGTCGCCGCCGCGTATCCTTGCGGCGATCAAGGCCAAGGGCTGATGGTCAAGGTTCACCTCTGGTCGGGTCTGCGCCGGTTTACCGATGGTGCGGACGTGGTGGAGGTGGAGGCCAAGACGGTTGGCGAGATGATGAAAGCACTGGTCGAGGCCCATCCGGGCCTCGATCCTGTCATCAAGGCGGGGGTTTCTGTCTCGGTCGATGGCAAGCTGATCGCGCGCGGCCTGCACGAGACGGTGGCCGAGGACAGCGAGGTGTTTCTCCTGCGCCAGCTCAAGGGCGGCTGAGGCTTTCCACTGGATTTTTGGGAAGAGGCGGTTCACCCTTCCATCGGGGCATGGGAGCTTGACATGGCGCAACCGCAGGGCGGACGCATCTTTGCAGTCGATCTGGCGCGGACCGTGGCCATCGGGATGATGGTCACCTTCCATTTCACCTATGACCTAGAGATGTTTGGCTTCCTGCCGGGCGGAACGACGACCCACGGCTTCTGGGCGATCTTTGCGCGGGCCACGGCGGGGAGCTTTCTGTTCCTTGTGGGCTTCAGCCTCTATCTCTCGCACGGGCAGGGGATCCGCTGGCCATCCTTCAGGAAGCGCCTCGCCAAGGTGGCGGCGGCGGCGGCACTGGTCTCGGCAGGGACCTATCTGGTCTTGCCGCAGACCTTCGTCTATTTCGGGATCCTGCATTCGATCTC
>JAHEBR010000277.1 GCA_024642185.1 Marivivens sp.
GATGTGATTGATCGCCTCAAGGTGCGGATATTTCATCAGCGCGACCTTGTCGAAGCCGGGCATGACCTCGCCCATGTCTTTGAACGAGGCCTTCAGCGCCCCGAGCGACTGCATATCGGTACCGGGGCGCATATATTCGTCGCGGTCGAGGATCGTCAGACCGTTGATATCGCGCACCGTGATGATCGACTTCGCAAAGCGGTTGTCGGCCCATGCGGCGGCGGCGCGCTTCTGGCTCTCAACCGCCAGCGCATCGGCATCGTCGCGGCTAAAGCCGTATTCGGTGGCGATGATATCGGCGCTGATGCCTTGGGGGACGAAATAGGTCTCCATTGCGAGCGAGGGATCGACGGCAATCGCCGCGCCATCCGAGCCCATGGCCACGCGGCCCATCATCTCGACGCCACCGGCGATATAGGCCTCGCCCGCGCCGCCGCGCACCTGATTGGCGGCAAGGTTCACCGCCTCCATACCGCTCGCGCAGAAGCGGTTGATCGCAAGGCCCGGGATCGATTGATCGAGGTCGGAGGCCAGAACCGCCGTGCGGGCAAGGCAGCCGCCCTGTTCGCCCACTTGCGTGACGTTGCCCCAGATCACATCCTCAACCGCGTGGCCCTCAAGGCCGTTGCGCTCTTTCAGGGCGTTGAGCACCTGCGCCGAAAGGCGCACCGAGGTCACCTCGTGCAGGCTCCCGTCGGGGCGGCCCTTGCCGCGCGGGGTGCGGACGGCGTCATAGATATAGGCTTCGGTCATGGTCTTTCTCCGAATGGATTTCAGGCCCGGTCGGCGGGGCTGCCGGGCATCATGTCGTAGGGGTGTTTCCAGCCGGGCAGGGCCGCGATGCGGTCGAGCCAGCGGTCGATGTTGGGGTATTGGGCGCGGTCGAAGGTGAACTGTTCGGGGTAGAAGAGATAGCCGCAGCAGGCGAGGTCTGCGATCGTGACCTCGTCGGTGGCAAGCCAGTCGCGCTCTTCAAGATGCGTGTCCATCACCTTGAGCGCCGAATGCATCCGCATCGACAGGAACGAGATGACATCGGTGTTGCGCTTGGGCTCGGGCAGAAAGTTCATGTTGAACCGCAGGGTTCCGGCCACGCCCGAGACCTTGTGATTGTCGAAGAACATCCAGCGCAGAACTTCGCGCCGCTCGGCCGCGCTTTTGCCGCCCAGTTGGCCGGTCTTTGACGAGAGATAATCCTGAATGACGCCCGATTGGGTTAGGATCAGATCGCCGTCGACCATCACCGGCACCTCGCCCATGACGTTGAGCTTGCGGTATTCGGGCGTGCGCGTCTCGCCATTGAAGAAATCGACATAGACCGGCTCCCACTCAAGGCCCGTGATCTGCAGCGTCAGCGCCGCCTTGTAGGCGTTGCCGCTTTCGCCGAAGCAGTAGAGCTTGATGGTCATGGCCGTTTCTCCCAGTCAGGTTCGTTGTTCGCCGCCAGATCGCGCCACGCAAGCGCGACCTCACGTCATTTCTTGCGCTCTTCAAGCTCGGCGTTGAAGAGGCGCAGGCGGTGGCCGAGGGTGTCGGCGTCGGTCACGCTGTCGAAATTCTCGAACAGAAAGGACAGCGCCTCGCCTTCATCCAAGCCCGCCTCGCCCGCGAATTTCTTGAGGCGGCGATAGCCGTCCTCGGTCATCGCGACCGGAAAGCGGCGGGTCAGGCGAAAGCGTTTGGGCATCTGTCCTCTCCTAAATCAGAAGCTCTCCGCGCCAAGGGCCATGACCGTTTCCGCCCCGCTCTCGATGCGCTGGAGGTGCATCGCACAGGCCGGAAGCTGGCGGGCCATATAGAAGCGGCCCGTGGCGATCTTGGTCTCGTAGAAATCCTTGTCCGAAGCACCGGCATCGAGCGCATCATAGGCCGCCTTGGCCATGCGGGTCCACATCAGGCCAAGGCAGACGTGGCCCATCATGTGCATGAAGTCATACGATCCGGCCAGCGCGTTGTTGGGGTTCTTCATGCCGGCCTGCATGAAATACATCGCTGCCGCCTGAAGCTGTTTGGAGGCTGCTTTCATAGGCTCCACAAAGCCGGCCATCCGCGCGTCGCCGGCATGGGATTTGCACTCGGCCTTGATCATCTCAAAGAAGGCCATGACGTGCTTGCCGCCATCTGCGGCCAGCTTGCGGCCCACGAGATCGAGCGCCTGAACGCCGTTCGCACCCTCATAGATCATGGCGATACGGGCATCGCGGGCAAACTGCGACATGCCGTGCTCTTCGATATAGCCGTGCCCGCCATAGACCTGCTGGGCCTGCACGCACATCTCAAAGCCCTTGTCGGTCTGGAAGCCCTTGATGACCGGAGTGAGAAGCGAGATCAGCCCCTCGGCCGCGTCATCGCCTGTCTTGTGGGCGCGGTCGATCAGATTGGCGCCCCAGACGGTCAGCGCGCGGGCGCCTTCGACAAAGCTCTTCTGCTCCATCAGGTTGCGGCGGATATCGGGGTGGACGATCAGCGGATCGGCGGGGCCGTCGGGGTTAACCTCGCCGGTCACGGCGCGGCCCTGCAGGCGGTCTTTCGCATAGGCGACCGCGTTCTGATAGGCGGCCTCGGCCACGGCATAGCCCTGCAGGCCAACGCCGATGCGGGCCTCGTTCATCATGGTGAACATGGCCTTCATGCCCTTGTGCTCTTCGCCCACGAGATAACCTGTCGCGCCGTCATAGTTCATCACGCAGGTCGAATTACCGTGGATGCCCATCTTCTCTTCGATCTTGCCGACCGAGACGCCATTGCGCGCGCCGAGCGAACCGTCTGCATTCACAAGGAATTTGGGCACGATGAAGAGGCTGACGCCCTTGATGCCCTCGGGCCCGCCGGGGAT
>JAHEBR010000061.1 GCA_024642185.1 Marivivens sp.
TAGGCGCTCTTGCGCTTGGGCAAGACCCAGCCGGGGCGGACGAAGTGGCAGGTATAGCCGCTCGGGAACCGCTCCAGATAATCCTGATGATCGGGCTCGGCCTCCCAGAAGGGGCCGGCGGATTTCACTTCGGTCACGACCTTGCCGGGCCAGAGGCCCGAGGCGTTCACATCCTCGATCGTGTCGAGCGCCAAGGCGTGCTGATCTTCGTCAAGATAATAGATGCCCGAGCGGTAGGAGATGCCGAGGTCGTTGCCCTGACGGTTGAGCGTGGTGGGATCATGGATCTGGAAGAAGAACTCGAGAATCTGCCTGTAGCTGATCACCGCATCATCGAAGACGATCTCGATCCCTTCGGCATGGGTGCCGTGGTTGCGGTAGGTGGCGTTGGCCACATCGCCGCCGGTATAGCCGACGCGTGTCTCGATCACGCCCGCAAGCTTGCGGATCAGATCCTGCATCCCCCAGAAACATCCGCCCGCGAGAATTGCCGTTTTCTGTGCCATGCTCAAACCTCCTTCACCTGATCGAGATAGGCGCCGTAGCCTTCGGCCTCCATCTGCTCTTTCGGAATGAAGCGCAGAGACGCCGAGTTGATGCAATAGCGCAGACCGCCCCGATCGCGCGGGCCATCGGGGAAGACATGGCCGAGGTGGCTGTCGCCATGCGCGGAGCGGACTTCGGTGCGGACCATGCCATGGCTGCGGTCGGCCAGCTCGGCCACGTTCGCAGGCTCGATGGGCCGCGTGAAGCTCGGCCAGCCGCAACCGGATTCGTATTTGTCGGATGAGGCAAACAAGGGTTCGCCGGAAACGATATCGACATAGATCCCCGCCGCCTTGTTGTCCAAGAGCGGGCCTGTCCAGGCGCGCTCGGTTCCGCTTTGCTGGGTCACGCGGAATTCCTCGGCGTCGAGCTTTGCGATGGCATCAGGGTCTTTGAAATAGCGCGTCATGCAACCTCCTGCGTTTGGGCTTATGATATGGGTAGGTGCCACGCCTCTGTCTAGCGCCCGCAGACGTCTGTCACTTGCCTGTGAATTGCGGTGAGATTGCCTCAGCGTGGCGTGAAGATGCGGCCCCCGAGGGTTTATCTTTGAAATTGAGGCGGCGCGAGGGTAGGGCACCAGCCAAGGGAGATTCGCTCTCCCGCTGCTCTAGGGGCTGCCGCCCCCCAAAACGGGGAATAGGGGATGACCGACAACAACCAACCGAACCATCATTGGAAAACGCTTGATCGCGACCTCGGGCGCATTGCAGCTCTGGAGTCCGCGACATCCTATGTCGCCAAGCCAATGGTCGGCCTGGGAATTTCTCTGGTTTTCGTGGTGGTCGCCTCTCTGATCGCAACACTCCTTTTCGGCGAGGAAAACACCCGCTGGATCGTGGTTCTGGCGGCGGCGGTCGGCGCCTATATGGCGCTCAACATCGGCGCCAATGACGTGGCCAACAATATGGGCCCTGCGGTCGGTGCAAAAGCGCTCACCATGGGCGGGGCGATCCTGATCGCGGCAGTGTTCGAAAGCGCCGGCGCACTTTTGGCGGGCGGAGACGTGGTTTCGACCATTTCAAAGGGGATCGTGTCCCCCGAGAGCGTTGCTGGCCCCGGTATTTTCATCTGGGCGATGATGGCGGCGCTTTTGTCGTCGGCGCTTTGGATCAACCTTGCCACATGGGTTGGCGCTCCGGTCTCGACAACGCATTCGATCGTTGGCGGGGTCATGGGGGCGGGCATCGCGGCGGCCGGTTTCGGCGCGGTCAATTGGCCAACCATGGGCTCGATCGCTGCAAGCTGGGTGATCTCGCCGGTTTTGGGGGGCGTGATTGCTGCCGCCTTCCTTGCCTTTATCAAGACCTTCATCATCTATCAGGACGACAAGATTGCCGCCGCCCGCCGCTGGGTGCCGGTGCTTGTCGCCATCATGGCGGGGGCGTTTGCGGCTTATCTGGCGCTCAAGGGGCTTTCAAAGCTTATCAAGATCGATATGGGCAACGCCCTGCTGATCGGCCTTGGCGTGGCAATTCTTTCGTATTTTGTTTCCGCGCCGATCATCAGGCGCAAGTCGGTCGGTCTTGAGAACCGCAACAGATCGCTCAAGGTCTTGTTCGGCTTGCCTCTGGTCCTCTCGGCGGCGCTTTTGTCCTTTGCGCATGGCGCCAATGACGTGGCCAACGCGGTCGGCCCGCTGGCGGCCATTGTCCATGCCGCTGAGTCAGGCGGCGAGTTTGCCGGCAAGGTGCATATCCCGCTTTGGGTCATGGTGATCGGTGCCTTCGGCATCTCGGTCGGCCTTGTGCTCTTCGGCCCCAAGCTCATTCGCATGGTCGGCAGCCAGATTACCAAGCTCAACCCGATGCGCGCCTATTGCGTGGCGCTTTCGGCGGCGATCACTGTGATCGTCGCAAGCTGGCTCGGCCTGCCGGTCAGCTCGACCCACATCGCGGTGGGCGGCGTCTTTGGCGTCGGCTTTTTCCGCGAGTGGCACGCCGAACGCCGCGCAAGGCTTTTCGCGGGGCAACGGGGGCCGGGTAAGATGCGCGCCCCCGACGAGCGCAAGCGCCGCAAGCTTGTCCGCCGCACGCATTTCCTAACGATCCTTGCGGCTTGGGTGATCACGGTTCCCGCCTCCGCGGTTCTGTCGGCGGTGGTCTTTGTCGGCCTCGAAGCGGCATTTGGCTAAGGGCAGCCCTCGGAACGGGTTGTGCCGTCGGGCATGATGGTCCGACAGAATAGGGCGTGTTCCAGGGTCGCGCCTTGAAGATCGGAGCCGACCAGCACGGCGTCGGTGAAATCGGCTCCGTTCAGATTGGCGCCTGTCAGATTGGCCGAGGTGAAATTCGCCCCGGTCAAGATGGCGCCGGCGAGGCTGGCGCCCACAAGATTGGCCAATTCAAGATAGGCTCCGGCCATATGGGCGCCGGACAAATCGGCGCCGGAGAGGATGGCGTCGGTCAGAATTGCCTGGCTCAGGTCTGCGCCGCTTAGGCGCGCATCGCTGAGATCGGCTTGCGTCAGATAGGTTTTGGTCAGAACCGCCCCGCTCAGATCAGCCCCCGAAAGGTTGGCATTTCCAAGGTTTGCGCGGCTCAGATCCGCGTCGGAAAGATTGGCCCCGGCGAGTGTGGCTTTCCAAAGCCGGGCACCACTTAAGTCGAGCCCTGAAAGATCGCATACAGGGCAGGCGCGGCTTTCGGCCAACCGGTTGGCGCTCGCGGCGTCAAAGCCCGCAGCCGCCAGCGGGGCAAAAACGAGGAACAATGTCCCGACAAGACGTTTCATCTTGGACCCTCCATGTCTTCAAGATGCGGCAAGAGCCAGATCAAAGCAACGAGATGTGATGCCGGTTGGGCCAGCCTACCATTGACCTTTGACATCGTTGCCCGCAGTCTTGAGCCCGCAGTCTTGAGCCCGCTGCAAAGATGAGATGACGTGCAAAGATACATTTCAATCCTGCTGATGTGCCTCTTCGGCGTTCTGTCCGCCCCAATGATAGGGGCCGCGCATGATATGGCTGGGGCGTCCATGGAGATGCACCATGATGCCTGCCCCGATTGCGATGCTGAGGTGGATGGAGAGCATGGGGTTTGCCCGCACGCCGTAATCTGTTCCTTGTATTTCGACCTACCGCTTTTCATCGCGGCCGGGGAACTTCCCGTGCAAATCCAAATTACGGTGATGCCGGAGCCATGGTCTGCGGGATCTTTGTCGCAAGAGGCCGATCCTCATCCGCCCCGTAGTCCTGCAGGTCTTCTTTAGAACCCTGCATTGGCGCAATCGCGCCGACCCTGGATACGGAACTTACCATGAAGAAATATGCCATCCCCGCCGCGGCACTAGCGGCCCTGATCACCTTGACCTATTTTGCCTTCCGACCGGACCCTCAGGACGCCGCCGGGTCAGTCGCCACCTCAGACAGTCTGGCGATAGTCGATGTCACCGTCCCGCCAGAGCTTTCGGAACTCGCCGCCCTTGGTGCCGTTGCGTTTGAAAGCGCTTGCATCAATTGCCACGGCGAGAATGCCGAAGGAAAAAAGGGCTTCGGCCCGCCATTGGTTCACAAAATTTATGAACCGTCGCACCACGGCGATTATGCTTTCTTGATGGCGGTCGAAAATGGCGTGCGCTCACATCACTGGCCCTTTGGCAATATGCCGCCGCAGGAGGGCTTTACCCAAGGCGATGTGAAGGCGATCATCGCCTATGTGCGTGAATTGCAGCGGGCGAACGGGATCAATTGATCCCGCGAGCCTGCTCGCGCGTCATGCCTGACATATCCTTTTGGGGGATAGTGGCGGAGAGACAGGGATTCGAACCCTGGGTGGGCTTGCACCCACAACGGTTTTCGAGACCGCCCCGTTCGACCGCTCCGGCACCTCTCCGCGGGGGTCAGGGGGGCGTTTAATGGGCGGCGCGGAACAGCGCAAGAGGGAAATCGTGGAAAGTTTGCTTTGCTGCGGTTTCCTTGTGCGCGGGCGAGGGGCCGCCTATATTGGGCCTGCAAAGGATGGTCGGTCGGGGTGCGAAAATCCCTTATTTTCCGGTTGACTTTGCGGGTCATTGCCCCGATAAGCCGCCATCTCTGCGGCCCGTCCGCGGGGAATGTGTAATGACGCTCCGTGTGGGGCGCGCTGTTTATGGGTGGCCGTGATGGCCGAAACGCCTCGGTAACGGGGGACCCTAGAGACGCGAAAAACGAAGGAAGAACATATGTTTGCGGTTCTCAAGACCGGTGGCAAACAGTACAAGGTCGCCTCGGGCGATGTGCTGCGTGTCGAGAAGCTGGCGGCTGACGCCGGCGAGAAGATTCAGTTCAACGAGATTCTGATGGTCGGCGCGACTGTTGGCGCGCCCCTCGTGGCTGGTGCTGCGGTTCAGGCCGAGGTCATCGACCAGATCAAGGGCGAGAAGGTCATCCACTTCGTCAAGCGCCGTCGCAAGCACTCGTCGAAGCGCACCAAGGGTCACCGTCAGCAGCTTACCCTCGTCCGCATCACCGACATCCTCGAGAAGGGTGCCGACAAGTCGGGCGTGAAGGCCGCCGTTGGCGCCGCGACCAAGGTTGTCGTCGAAGCTGCCCCGAAGAAAGCTGCGGCTCCGAAAGCGGACGCTGCTGCCGAAGCCCCGAAGAAAAAGCCGGCTGCCAAAAAGGCCGCCGCTAAAACAGAGGAGTAATCCCCCATGGCACACAAAAAAGCAGGCGGTAGCTCCCGTAACGGCCGCGACAGCGCAGGCCGTCGTCTTGGCGTGAAGAAGTTTGGCGGCGAAGCTGTCATTCCGGGCAACATCATCTGCCGTCAGCGCGGCACCAAGATGTGGCCGGGCGAAGGCGTTGGCATGGGCAAAGATCACACCATCTTTGCAACCGCTGAAGGCCAGGTGAAATTCCACAAGGGCCTTAAACAGCGCACCTTTATTTCGGTTCTCCCGGTGGCGGAGGCCGCCGAGTAAGCCGAACCTGAACCAGAAGACATTGGGGGGATCGGCGAAGAGCCGGTCCCTTTTTTCTTTTTGTCATATTTTCGCGGTGATTTTGTGCGAGGAGGCACGGATCGCCGATTTCGAGGAGGAAGCCATGTTGCACGCCCCCGTTGCGATTCAGTCCGAAATTCTGGCGGACCGTTTCGTGCTGCGCCCGCTCAGGCGTTCGGATGCCGGTCTGATCGGCGTTCATGCCGGAGACTTGCGCGTCGCGCAGATGACGCAGGATATTCCGCATCCCTTTCCGCCCGGTGCCGCCGAAGCGATGATCGAGCGCGCCAATTTGGACGGCCGGACAACCGATGTCTGGGCGATCGACGGCTCGCGCCAGGGCCATGCCGAGGTGATGGGCCTGGTCTCGCTCGAGCGGCTCGACCGCGATCAGTCGGAAATCCGTTTCTGGGTCGCGCCGGCCTTCTGGAATACCGGCATCGCCACCGAGGCGATCGGTGCTTTGATGGAGGCCAACCCGCAGGCCTCGCACGAAATCTTCGCCTGCGTGTTTCAGGACAATCCGGGCACGGCTCGGGTTCTCGTGAACTGCGGCTTTGAATACCTTGGCGACGCCGAGGCCCATTCGGTCGCCCGTGGCGCCAATGTCCCGACCTGGACATATATGTCGAAGCTCTGACGTCTCCGGTAGGGCGACGCTGTTTGATCCGAGGAAGCACGTCTTGCAACCCGAACTGGAGACCCCGCGCCTAAAGTTGCGCCCGCTTGTCATTGGCGATGAGGCGGAGGTGATTGCCGGCGTGAGCGATATTGCCGTGTCCGGTTGGCTTTCCGTGGTTCCGCACCCGTATAGTGCCGCGGATTTCAAGGCATTTCTGTTCAACTATGCCCGCTCAGGCGAAACATATGTCGTCACGGAAAAGGGCGAATTTTGCGGCATCGTTGGACTCGAGGATGGCGTTCTGGGGTATTGGTTCACTCCCTCCCATCAGGGCAAGGGATATGCGACCGAAGCCGCGCGGCGGGTTCTGGCCGAGTGGTTTGGTGATACCGATACCCCTGTCCATTCAGGCTATTTCGCAGGGAACGACCGCTCGGCCAACGTCCTGCGCAAGCTCGGGTTTATCGAAATCGGGCGGGGCAGGAAAAACTGTCGCGCGATGGAGCGCGACCGCGACCACATCGATATGATCCTCACGCGCGAGGCCTTCACGGCTGCGATCCCCTTCGAGGCAAAGTCTGACCGGCTGGCCTATCGCATCATCTTCCCCACCGATTGTGATGCGATGCACGCCATGATCAGTCATTGGGAGGTCACAAGGCAATTAGGTCCGAAATGGCCTTGGCCGCCTGAGCGGGCGTTCACCATGGCGCGATCCCAAGGCTTTGTCGGCAACGGGTTCGTCTGGGGTGTCTTTCGTGAGGGTGTCTTCATCGGCACGGTCGGCATCACTGACGGAGAACTGGGCTATATGCTTCACCCCGACCATCGGGGACAGGGATTGATGGTCGAAGCGGGGCGCACAGCCATTGCCCGTGCGTTTGCATCTCAGGCAATCGATGCGGTCAAGGCCGGGGTTTGGTCGGACAATGCGGCCTCACGGGCGGTTCTGGAGCGGCTGGGTTTCGAGGTGTCGGGCGAAACTCTGGGCACGTCGATCGCGCGACCTGATCCTAGCCCCGGGTTTGACCTTGTCCTGACCCGCGAACGCTGGGACGCCTTGAGAAACAATCGCCAATAGACTATCCGGCGCTGAACAGCTGAAAGCCCAACGATGAAATTCCTCGACCTCGCCAAAGTCTATATTCGCTCCGGTGCGGGCGGAAACGGGTGCGTTTCCTTCCGCAAGGAGAAGTTTGTCGAGTTCGGCGGGCCGGACGGCGGCGATGGCGGACATGGCGGTGACGTGATCGCCGAGGCGGTCGAGGGGCTGAATACGCTCATTGATTTTCGCTACCAGCAGCATTTCTTTGCCCAGAACGGCCAGCCCGGTATGGGATCGAGCCGCACCGGGGCGAGCGGCGACGATATCATCCTGCGCGTGCCCGTGGGCACCGAGATCATCGACGAGGACGAGGAAACCCTGATCGCCGACCTCACCGAGGTTGGCCAGCGGATCGTTCTTGCCAAGGGCGGCAATGGCGGCTGGGGCAACCTGCATTTCAAATCCTCGACCAATCAGGCCCCGCGCCGCGCCAATCCGGGGCAGGAAGCGGTTGAGCGGACCATCTGGCTGCGGCTCAAGCTCATCGCCGATGTCGGCCTCTTGGGGATGCCCAATGCGGGCAAATCGACCTTCCTTGCCGCCACCTCGAACGCGCGGCCCAAGATCGCGGATTATCCGTTTACGACGCTCGTGCCCAACCTTGGCGTTGTCGGCGTCGATAACGTGGAATTCGTTGTGGCCGATATTCCGGGCCTCATCGAAGGCGCGTCCGAGGGCAGGGGGCTTGGGGATATGTTCCTCGGCCATGTCGAGCGTTGCGCCGTGCTCCTGCACCTGATCGACGGCACCTCGGGCGATCCGGTGCGCGACATGGAGACGATTATCGGCGAGTTGGAGGCCTATGGTGGCGAGCTGGCCGACAAGCCGCGCATCACCGTTCTGAACAAGATCGACACGCTCGATGCCGAAGAGCGCGAGTTTCTGAAAGATGAGCTGCAAGAGGCGACCGATGGTCCGGTCATGCTCATGTCCGGCGTCTCGGGCGAGGGCGTGACGGATGTGCTTCGTGCCCTCCGCGCCCGGATCGACGAGAACCGCCTGCGCCACCGCGCCGCCCCCGAGGAGGACGCGCCGTGGCAACCCTAGCCGCCGCGAAGCGTTTGGTGGTCAAAATCGGCTCGGCGCTCCTTGTGGACCGGGCCAGCGGCAAACTTCGGCAGGATTGGCTTGAAGCGCTGGCCGCCGACGTGGCCCGCATCCGCGCCCGCGGCACGCAGGTGATCCTTGTCTCATCGGGCTCCATCGCTTTGGGGCGAGGGGTTCTGGGCCTTCCCAAGGGCGAGTTGGCGCTCGAGCAATCGCAGGCGGCGGCCTCCGTGGGCCAGATCCGCCTTGCGCGGGCCTATGAGGAGGTGCTCGCGCCGCACGGGATCGTCGCCGGTCAGGTTCTGGTGACGCTCGAGGATTCCGCCGACCGCCGCCGCTATCTCAACAGCCGCGCGACCTTTGAGACCCTGCTCAATCTCGGCGTGACGCCCATTGTCAACGAGAACGACACCGTCGCCACAGATGAAATCCGCTATGGAGACAATGATCGTCTGGCGGCACAGGTGGCGGTGACGACGGGTTCGGATCAGCTGATCCTTTTGTCGGATGTGGACGGCTTCTATTCCGGCAACCCCAATATCGACCCCTCGGCCAAGCGCTTTGACCTGATCGAAAAGATCACCCCCGAGATCGAGGCGATGGCGGGCGATGGCGTCTCTGGCCTGTCGAAAGGCGGGATGATCACCAAGCTGATGGCCGCCAAGGTCGCCACCGACGCGGGCTGCGCCATGGCGATCACGCTGGGCTCGCCTTTGAATCCCCTCAAGGCGCTCGAAGAGGGCGCCGCCGCCACATGGTTTACCGCCCATGGCGACCCGCAAGCCGCCCGCAAGCGCTGGATCGCGGCGATGAAGCCGCGGGGCGAGGTGCAGGTGGATGAGGGGGCCGTCAAGGCGCTGAAAGACGGCAAGAGCCTTCTGCCCGCCGGTGTCCGCGCCATTACCGGAAGCTTCGGCCGCGGCGATCCGGTGGCGATTGTCTCGACCACAGGTGCGCGGCTCGGCCTTGGCCTGACCCGCTATACCGCCGCCGAGGCCCGACAGATCATGGGCCGCCGCAGCGCTGACATCGAGGCGCTTCTGGGCTACAAGGGGCGCGCGGCGCTCATCCACCGCGACGACATGGTCATCTGACCGCCAGAGAGACGGACAAGCCGATGAAAGACTTTGAGGATATCGACGCCCTGATGGCCGATATCGGCGCGCGCGCTCGTGCCGCGGCGGCTGAATTGGCCTATGCCAGCGCCGAGCGCAAATATGCCGCCCTGATTGGGGCTGCGGATGAGGTCTGGCGTCGGCGCGACGAGATCATCGACGCCAATGCCGAGGACCTTGTCTATGGCGAGGAAAAGGGGATCAGCCCGGCGATGATGGATCGGCTCATGCTCGACGAGGCGCGGATCCGCGGCATCCGCGATGGCCTGCGGGCTGTGGCCGAGCAGAAGGATCCGGTCGGCGCGATCATAGCCGAGTGGGACATGCCCTCGGGCCTGCATATCCAGCGGGTGCGCACGCCGCTTGGCGTGATCGGCGTCATCTATGAGAGCCGCCCCAACGTGACCGCCGACGCAGGGGCCTTGTGCCTCAAGGCCGGCAACGCCGTGATCCTGCGCGGCGGCTCGGAAAGCTTCCATTCCTCGACCCTGATCCACGAATGCCTTGTGACCGGCCTCAAACAGGCGGGTCTTCCCGCTGACGCGATCCAACTGGTGCCGACCCGCGACCGCGACGCTGTCTCGGCGATGCTCAAGGCGGTCGAGCATATCGACGTGATCGTGCCGCGCGGCGGCAAGGGGCTTGTGGGCCTAGTCCAGCGCGAGGCGCGGGTTCCGGTTTTTGCCCATCTCGAAGGCATCTGCCACGTCTATGCCGATCGCGATGCCGATCTGGAGAAGGCGCGCCGCGTGGTCCTGAATGCCAAGACCCGCCGGACGGGCATCTGCGGCGCGGCCGAGTGCCTGCTGATCGACTGGCAGTTCTATACCAAGCACGGCGCGGTTTTGATTGAGGATCTTGTGAAGGCGGGGGTCGAGGTGCGCACCGAGGGCGAGCTTCTGAAGGTGCCGGGGACGGTCAAGGCCGCGCCGGATGATTTCGGGCGCGA
>JAHEBR010000062.1:0-7997 GCA_024642185.1 Marivivens sp.
TCAGGAGCGCTCGTCTTTCTCCAAAGGCGGAGACAAAGCGCCCCATCAAGGGAGCGAAAATCATATTGGCGACCAGATTGATCAGAAACAGCCCCGTCACCTGATGCACCTCGAAGCCGAATTTCTCGACCATCATGAAGCCCGCAAACACCGTAAAGATCTGGCGGCGCGCACCGGCCATGAATTGCATCGCGTAGTAGAGCCAATAGCGGCGGCGAAGCACCATCTTCTTCAGTTGCGGGTTCGGCGCTTCATACTGGGGATAGGCGAACATACAGAAGATGGCGACGAGGAATGTAAAACCGCCCGACGCAAGGAAGACGAAGTTGTAGGACAGATCAAAGCTCTTCCAGCTGAGCACGATGAGGATATAGGCAACCAGCGTCGCGCCCGATCCGGCCGCCATGATCCAGCCGATCATCTGCGGGGCGCGTTGTTTGTCGATCCATTGAAGCTGAAGCGACTGGTTGACCGTCTCGTAATAATGAAACCCGATCGACGAAAGCATGGTGATGGTCAGAAGGCCGCCGAGCGAGGGAAACCACGCGGTGATCGCCGTGGCCGCACCCAAAAGCGCCAAAGCCACGGTGCCCAGCACCTGCTCGCGCATGAACATCAGGATCGCGATCACGCCGATCGCCAGAAAGCCCGGGATCTCGCGCACCGTGTGCAGCCAGCCGATGTCGGAGCCGTCGAAATCCGCAACCTCGATGACGAAGTTGTTGAGAAGCGCCGACCATGTCGAAAAGGCCACCGGCATCGCCGCCGCCATCAGGAAAAGAAGCGTGATCGGCCGCTTCCAGAACGGCATCTGCGAGGCGCTATGCAAAGGGACGGTCGAGCTCATGGACGCCGCTTACGCCGTTTTCGCAGCGCAGGCGAGGCGAAAACACATTGTCATATTATGATCTATATCAATGTTTGCCCGATGTCTTTCGAGCATACTCGCTTCAAACCGATTCCGAGGCAAAGATGACCTTTATTGATATTGTCGAATGGCTGGGCGAAGCGCCCGTATCCATGCTGATGGGCGCGGCGACAGGCATTACCTTCGGTGTCGCGGCACAGCGTTCCAGATTTTGCCTGCGCGCCGCGACCGTTGAATTCGCGCGGCGCAGACTTGGCCCAAGCGTTGCGGTCTGGCTCCTGACATTCTCGACAGCCGTTGTCTGGGTTCAGGCGGCCAACCTCATGGGGCTCATCAATGTGCAAGACGCCCGGATGATGGCCGTGGCCGGCAGTTGGTCGGGCGCTATCATTGGCGGGCTGATGTTCGGGGTCGGGATGGTGCTGGCGCGGGGTTGCTCGGGGCGGCTCCTTGTCCTTGCCGCCACCGGCAATCTCAGATCGGTGGTATCGGGGCTGATCTTTGCGGTGGTCGCACAGATGACAATCGGCGGCTGGCTCTCGCCCTTGCGCGACTGGGTCGCTGCCCTTTGGGTCACGCCGGGGGGGCGGAACATTGATCTTCTCGCAGCCCTGCATCTTCCCGATTACGCCGGGCTCGCACTTGGCGTTGCTGCAGCACTGCTCGCGCTCGAAATCTCGCGCCGTAACAAGATCGGTGCCTCACGGCTGATCTTTGCCTCGGGGGTCGGCTTTTCGGTGGCACTCGGCTGGGCGTTGACCTCAGCGCTTGCCCGCATCTCCTTTGACCCCATGCCTATTGAAAGCGCGACTTTTACTGGCCCTTCAGCTCATACGCTTATGTTCTTCCTCGACCGCAACGCCGTTCTGGAATTCGACATCGGGCTGGTTCCGGGCGTTTTCATCGGCGCGTTCCTCTCCTCGATCCTGACCAGGGAATTCAAGTTTCAGGGCTTTGAAGGCGAGGCCAATATGCGCCGCGCGATGACCGGCGCGGCGCTCATGGGCTTTGGCGGGATGCTCGCCGGCGGCTGTGCGATCGGCGCGGGTGTTACCGCCAGCTCGATCTTCACGGGCACAGCCTGGGTCGCGCTCACCTCGTTCTGGATCGGTGGAACAATCGCAGACTGGCTGATCGACCAGCCTCACGCCACCTGGCGGCCGCGTGCCGCGACGACTGCGTCCGCGGCGATAGCTTCGGCATCCAGCCCGGACTGACGCAACTGTCCGTCGGGGGAGACGTAGTAGGAGCAGAAATAGAGCCCGTGCGCGGCGGTCCTTCCGCCCGAAACGAAAGGCTTGCCAGCCTTATCAAGGACATCTGGCATCGGCCCAAGGATTGGCCGCAGATCGACCCTGTAGCCGGTCGCAAAGATCACCGCATCGTAAGGAGCCGATGAACCATCCGAGAAATGGCAGGTGCCGGGCGAAAACCGCTCGGGGCCGGGCTTGATCCCAATCCTGCCCTTCTTGATCTGGGCCAAGGCGCCCACGTCGATCATCGGAATACGGCCGTCCTCGATCACCTGCGCATTTGGGCCTTTGCCTTTGGATTTAAGGCCATAGTCCTCGTTCCGCCCAAGCCTGAGCCAGAGAACCGGCGCGGTCAGCGCGTCGACAACCTTGTAGGGAAGGATCTTGCGCAGGATACCAAGCGAGGTCACCGGAATCCCGAAAAGCTCTTTGGGCAATAGATTGACCGGCCCGCGCACCGCCATATCAACGACCACGCCCGCTTCGGCCAGGTCAAGCGCCACGTCGCCCGCGGTATTGCCAAAGCCCACCACCAAGACCTTCTTTCCCTTATAGGGCGCGGCGTTCTTGTAGGTCGACGAATGAGCCCAAGACCCGCCGAAATCGCCCAAGCCCTCAAAGTCAGGAGCAAAGGCCGCACCGTTCAAACCCGTGGCTATAACGACAACGGGCGCCTCGGACGCTCCTTTGGCATGGGTCACGCGCCAACCCGAGTTGCTCGGCCGGACAGTTTTCACCGCGCAGCCGAACTGGGGGCGCAGATCGAAATGCTCGGCATAGGCTTGCAGATAGTCGACCACCTCATCCCGCGCCGGATAGCGCGGCCCTCTGGGCATCGGCAGGCCGGGCAGGCCGGAGCGGCCCCGCGATGTATGAAGGTGCAGCCGGTCATAGTGCCGCCGCCAGCTGTCGCCGATCTTTTTGCCAGCATCGAAAATTTCAGGGGTAAACCCGGCCTTCTTTAGACAGGCCGCAGCAGCCAGCCCCGATGGCCCGGCCCCGATCACAATCGCACGCATGAAACCCCCTCAATAAAAACTCTGCGGATCGATATCGATCGTGAGCCGCAGATTCGCGGGCAGTTTGAACTGCCCGACCCATTCCGCCAAGGCCGCCTGTATCGGCGCGGTCTTGTCCGCCTTGACCAGAAGACGCACCCGATGCCGCCCCCGGATGCGGGCAATCGGTGCAGGCGCAGGGCCATAAACCTCTGCCCCAATCCGCCGCAACGGCTCGATCCGGCGGGCCATCTCGGCGCCAAGGTCGAAGACCTCCTGCACATTCGGGCTCGACAGAACGATCCCCGCCATGCGCCCGTAGGGCGGCACTCCTGCCGCCTTTCTTGCCGCGGCCTCTGCCGTCCAGAACCCTTCCTCATCGCCCGACAGGATCGCCCGAATGACGGGGTGTTCGGGCTGAAAGGTCTGCAACAGCGCCTCGCCCGGCGTCTCTGCCCGCCCGGCGCGGCCCGCGACCTGCCGCATGAGTTGAAACGTGCGCTCGGCGGCGCGCAGGTCGGAGCCTTGCAGGCCCAGATCGGCGTCGATAACGCCCACGAGAGTCAGAAGCGGGAAGTTGTGCCCTTTGGCGACAAGCTGGGTGCCGATGATGATGTCGGTCCCGCCGTCGGCAATGTTGGCGATTGCCTCTTTCAGCGCCCGCGCCGAGCCAAACAGGTCGGACGACAGGACCGTGACCCTCGCCTCGGGGAAGACCGCCGCCACCTCTTCGGCCATCCGCTCGACCCCCGGCCCCACGGGCGCAAGCTTGCCCTCAACCTTGCAGGAGGGGCAGGCAGAGGGCATTGGCTTGGTCTCGCCGCACTGGTGGCAGACGAGGCGCTTGAGAAAGCGGTGCTCGACCATCCGCGCATCACAATGATCGCAGCCGATCTGATGGCCACAGGCGCGGCAGAGCGTGACCGGCGCATAGCCGCGGCGATTGAGGAAGATCAGCGACTGCTCGCCCTTCTCGGTCCGCTCAGTGATCGCCGCTTGCAGCGAGGGGGAAATCCAGCGGCCCGAGGGCACATCCTCGACGCGCATATCAATGGCGCTCATCTTGGGCATGACCGCCGCGCCAAAGCGGCTCGTGAGCTCGAGCTTGCGGTATTTCCCCGCCTCGACATTGGCCCAGCTCTCAAGGCTCGGCGTTGCCGAGGCCAGAACCACCTGCGCCTCGTTCAGGGAGGCCCGCAAAACCGCCATGTCGCGGGCATTATACACAACGCCATCTTCCTGCTTGTAGGAGGTGTCGTGCTCCTCATCGACGACGATCAGGCCCAGATCGCGGAACGGCAGATAAAGCGCCGAACGGGCCCCCACGACCAGCTGCGCCGCCCCCTGCCCGACCATCCGCCAGCAGCGGCGCCGCTCGGTCAGGGTCACGCCCGAATGCCATTCGGCGGGTTTCATCCCGAACCGGACCTCGACACGGGTGATAAATTCGTTCGTCAGCGCGATTTCCGGCAGAAGAACCAGCGCCTGCCGCCCTTGGCGCAAACATTCGGCCACCGCCTCGAGATAGACCTCCGTTTTGCCGGAGCCCGTCACGCCCTGAAGAAGCGTGGTGCCATAGCGGCCCGAGCGCACGCCTTCGCACAGAACCTCGGCCGATGCTGCCTGATCTTCGGCGAGCGCCTTGCCTGCAAGATCGGGATCAAGCTGGGGATACGGCGTGTCGCGGGGCGTATCCTCTTCCCGCACCGCGCCTTGCGTCACGAGGCCCTTGACCACAGAGGCTCCAACACCTGCCATCTCGGCCAATTCGCCAAGAGTGAACGACAGCCCGCCATAATCGCGCAAGACCTCGAGAACCCGCGCCCGCGCATCAGTCATCCGCTCGGGCGCGGCATCGCCCAGCCGATAGACCTTGCGCATCGAGGGCGCGTCGCCCAAGCCCGGCGCGCGGGTGGCAAGACGCAGCATCGCGGGCATGGGCGTCAGGGTATAGTCCGCCACACGCCCCAGAAAATTGCGCATCTCTTCCCGCATCGGTGCGGCCTCGAGCACGCGGTTCACGGCGCGGATTTTCGAGGGATCGAAATTGCCCTGCCCCGGCCCCCAGACCACCCCCAAGACCTTGCGCGGCCCGAGCGGCACCTCGACGAAAGCGCCCAGCCAACAGCCGCCCTCGGGCGCCTTATAGTCCAAAAGGCGATCGAGCGGCTGGGTCGTCAGGACCCCCACCAATTCGCCTTCATGGAAAAAATCGGCCGACATCGCACCTCGCGTTTTCCGGGGTTTCCGCTTCACCCTCCTTGAGGTAAACGCTGGCCCAATCCCTGCCAACCCGCCTTTAGGAGCACGCAATGAAATTCTTCGTCGATACTGCCGAGATCGACCAGATCAAGGAACTGAACGAACTGGGTATGGTGGACGGTGTGACCACCAACCCCTCGCTCATCGCCAAGTCAGGCCGCGATATCCTCGAAGTGACGAAAGAGATCTGCTCGATCGTCTCCGGTCCGGTTTCCGCCGAGGTGACTGCGCTCAAGGCCGACGAGATGATCGCCGAGGGCCGCAAGCTTGCCAAGATCGCCCCCAATATCGCGGTCAAGGTGCCGCTGACATGGGATGGCCTCAAGGCCTGCAAGGTGCTCTCGGACGAAGGCAATATGGTCAACGTGACCCTCTGCTTCTCGGCCAATCAGGCGCTTTTGGCCGCCAAGGCGGGCGCCACCTTCATCAGCCCCTTCGTTGGCCGCCTCGACGATATCAACCTCGACGGCCTCGATCTGATCGCTGATATCCGCCAGATCTATGACAACTATGGCTTCACAACCCAGATCCTTGCCGCCTCGATCCGCTCGGTCAACCATATGTCGGAATGCGCCAAGATCGGCGCTGATGTCGCGACTGCGCCCGCGAGCGTGATCAAGGCGATGGCCAGCCATATCCTGACCGACAAGGGCCTTGCCGGCTTCCTTGCCGATATCGAGAAGGCCAAGATCAAGATCCTCTGATAGCCCGGAACTGCCTGAAAACCCGCACGCGGCACGCCCGCCGCGTGCGGAAACAAAAAAGAAGAAATCCGGCGCGCTTGATGCTAATGTGCCGGAAAAAGCAGGCACGAGATACTGAATGAGCAGCAGCCCTTTGATCGAACCCTCGGTCCGCGAGAAGATCATCGCCGACCCCAATTCCCTTCTGGAAGACGCCGATATCATGCGCGCGCTGGTCGCCGCCAACGAGCGCTCGATGGGCAACAATGTCGTCGATCTGCGCGGCATCGCGATGGAGCGGCTCGAAGCCCGGCTCGACCGGCTTGAGGATACGCACCGCTCGGTGATCGCCGCAGCCTATGAGAACCTCGCCGGCACCAACCAGATCCACCGCGCCGTTCTCAAACTCATGGATTCGACCAAGTTCGAGGAATTCCTGCACGATCTCGGTGCCGAAGTGGCCGAGATCCTGCGTGTCGATGTCATGCGGCTCGTTCTCGAGTCGGAAATTTCAACGCCGGATCCCTCGCTCGCGAAAGTTGGCGATGTGCTCTCGGTTGCCGCGCCGGGCTTCATTGCCGACTACCTCACACAAGGACGCAGCCAGCATATGCGTCAGGTAACGCTGCGGCAGATTCAGCCCGATGCCAGTGGCGTCTATGGCGACAAGGCCGAGTATATCCGGTCCGAGGCATGCCTCCTTCTTGATCTTGGCGCCGGGCGGCTTCCGGGAATGCTGGTCATGGGAGCGGAAGACCCGCATCAATTTTCCGCCCAGCAGGGCACCGACCTTTTGGCCTTCCTCGCAGGCGTATTCGAACGCGCCATGCGGCGTTGGCTCTCCTAGGGCGGTGATCTCTCCGGCGCTAACCGATGCTCTGGATCGCTGGCTCGACCACGCTCGCGCGCTTGACGCGGTGGCCGACAATACGATCAAGGCCTATCGCGCCGATGTCTTGGGTTTTCTCGCGTTCATGCAGAGCCATTTCGGCGAGGCGCAGGGGATTGGCGCCATTTCCCGTATCGGCGTGGGCGATATGCGGGCCTGGATGGCGCACGAGCGCAGCCGGGGCATCGCGCCCCGATCTCTCGCCCGCTCTCTTTCGGCGGTCAAATCCTTCTATCGTTGGCTCTCTGAGCGTGAAGGTTTCGAGCCGACCGCCGTTCTGTCTGCCCGCGCGCCCAAGTTCCACCGCAAGCTGCCCCGCCCCTTGGCCGAAGACGCCGCCCGCGAGATGATCGGCCGCGTGGGCCTTCAGGCCACCGAGCCTTGGGTCGCTGCCCGCGACGAGGCGGTGGTGACGCTGCTTTATGGCTGCGGCCTGCGGATCTCCGAAGCCTTGGGCCTGACGGGCCGCGATCTGCCCTTGCCCGAGGTTCTGCGTATCCGTGGCAAGGGCGGCAAGGAACGGATCGTTCCGGTGATCCCCGCCGCCCGCGAGGCGGTCGCGCGCTATGTGAACCTCAGCCCATTCGAGCCCGCGCCCGACGCGCCGATTTTTCGCGGCGCGCGCGGCGGGGCGCTTTCCCCCCGCGCCATCCAGAAGGTCATGGAACAGGCGCGGCTTCAGCTTGGCCTGCCCGCCACAGCCACGCCCCACGCCATGCGCCACAGCTTTGCCACCCACCTTCTCGCCCGAGGCGGCGACCTTCGCGCCATTCAAGAGCTTTTGGGCCATGCCTCGCTCTCGACAACGCAGGCCTATACCGCCGTCGACGCCGCACATCTGATGGATGTCTACGAACGCGCCCACCCCCGTGGCTAGGCATTTGGCATATTGCCGCCGGGGAAGCTTTCCGCCATGAGGGGCGAATGACCATCACCCAAAAAGCTCTCGCCGTTCACCTTCTCACCGCAACGGGCGCGGTTTTCGCCATGCTGGCGATGCTTGCCGCCGTTGATGAGAAGTGGAGCCTCATGTTCCTCTGGCTT
>JAHEBR010000062.1:8097-10297 GCA_024642185.1 Marivivens sp.
CAGCCGCCAGTGCGCCCAGCCCCCAAGAGCGCAAGGGCGCACGAAAGATCGCCGGACCGCGGAGCGCCGCCGCGGTCGGAAGCATCAGCGCCGCATCAATCGCGAAAAGCCACGCCACGAACGTTGCCGCGTCTCCGGCAACCCGGGCGCCCATGCCGTCGACAAGCGAATAGCCCGCGGTCGCCGTGGCCGAAAATAGCGCAAAGGGGATCAACCGCCGGTTTTCGCCGGACGCCAAGACACCGTTTGCCATCAGGAGAATGCCGAGCCCGAGCAAGAGGATGCCCGCATAGGCCGGCCCAGAGATCACGTCAGTCAAGAGGGCCGCCCCGACGACAAGGACGATCAGGGGCGCCACGCCTCGGGCGATGGGATAGACGCGGCTCAGATCGCCGTGCTCATAGGCATAGGCGAGGAAGAGCTTATAGGCCGCGTGCAGCGCGCCCGAGGCCAGAAGCCAGAACCAGACCGAGCCTTCGGGAAAGGGACGCCCCAGCGCGATCAGCACCCCCGCCCCGCCCTGAACCGCCGTCATGATGACCATGCCGGTCATCTTCGAGGCGCCGAGTTTGATGAGCGCATTCCATGAGGCATGGAGCAGGGCTGCGCCGAGGACGGCGAAGAAGACGAAAAGGCTCATCTCGGGCTCTTATCGGAATTCATCAACTGAACCCATCAAATCAGCAAGGATGCAGCCGATTCAAGTCGCAAAAGTGCTACCTTGGTTTCGATCCCGCGCCCGCCTGAGAACCCGCCGAGGCCACATTGGGCCAGAACGCGGTGGCAGGGAACGATGATCGGGATCGTGTTCGCCCCGCACCCCTGCCCGACCGCCTGCGCGGTGACGCCAAGATCTTTGGCGATCTCGCCATAGGAGCGGGTGCGGCCAAGGGGAATGTCGATCATCGCCTGCCGCATGGCCTGAGCGAAATTGCCGGAGGCGGGTTTGAGGGGAAGATCGAAGGCGTCCAACCGCCGGCCGAAATAGGCCTCGATCTGGCGCGCCACCTCGGCGGCGAGTGCGTCGTCTGGCGAAGCCTCGGGCGCGTCACCCCATTCAAGCCCCGACACCGCCTCGCCCTCGAGCGTGACGACGATCGGGCCTGTCGGGGTGCCGAGCCCGAAACTGCGCGTGTCAGTAGACATCGCTGAGCTTCACGGCGCGGCCGTTTTGCTCGAATGTGTCACCCTTGCCGAGGCCCGCGATCTTTTGCGCCACGGGGCTGTCCATGGCGATGCCCATGAAGGTTTGGCCGCCTGCCTCAAACGTCCCGGTGGCAACGGAGAGAACGAAGGTCCTGCCGCCGAAGCTCACCACAGCGCCCGCCTCGGCCTCGGCCTTGGGGCCGAAATCCATTGCGCGGATTGCGGCGATCTTGGCTTCGTGGATCGCCGCAGGCCCTTCGAGCGCATGGGCGATATCGGCGGTTTCACGGGCGACACTGATTTCGTCGGTGGTAAAGGCTTCCTGATCGTCGAGCTGCGAATCCCTGAGATAGGCTTCGTATTGCTCGCGGGCGGCCTCCAGATCGGCGGCTTCGAGGGCGAGCATCCGCTCGCGGATCAGGCTTTTGTCAACGCGGGTCATGGGAAATCCTGCTCTGGTTATGAGGCCTTGGGGCCCCATAACCAGATTTAAGGACTTTCCGGCCTATGCCAAGGCCTCGTCGCAGCGATGGCAGACGCCGGCGTGCGAATGGGTGCCGACATCGGGCAGGATTTTCCAGCAGCGCTGGCATTTTTCACCTTCGGCCATCTCAAAGACGACCCCGACATTTTCGACCTCGGGCAGGCGGAACGCCTCCGAGGGGCTCGGATCGGTGGTGACGTTGATCGCCGAGGTGATGCACAGATCGTCGAAGGCAACGGTCTTGAGGATCGCCGCCGTCGCCGCATCCACATGCACCACCGGCGCCGCCTCGAGCGAGGCGCCGATCACCTTGTCGGTCCGCTGGATTTCAAGCGCTCCGGTCACGACCCGGCGCACGCGGCGCACGGTGGCCCATTTGGCGGCCAGCGCCTCGTCGCGCCAGCCTTCGGGCGTTTCGGGCATATCGACCAGATGCACCGACGATGTCTCGCCCCCGAACCGCTCGAGCCAGACCTCTTCCATGGTGAAAACGAGGATCGGCGCGAGCCATGTGGTCAGGCGGTGGAACAGGATATCCAGAACCGTCCGCGCGGCGCGGCGGCGGGCCGT
>JAHEBR010000278.1 GCA_024642185.1 Marivivens sp.
TACGCCCGCGCGCCAAGCAGTTTCGATCTGGAGCGGGCGATGAGATTCGAACTCACGACCCTAACCTTGGCAAGGTTATGCTCTACCCCTGAGCTACGCCCGCACCCTGATCGGTGGGCGTGAGATATGCAAAGCCGCGTTGGGCTGCAAGCGGAAATTTCGCTCGGTGAGAGGAAATTTCCGCCCCAGCCTGCCTAGCTATTCCAGCTCCACCAGCAGATCCTTGGCGTCGATCTGGCTACCCGCCTGAACGTGGACAGCCTTGACCACCGCATCGCGGTCGGCGTGGATGCCGGTCTCCATCTTCATCGCTTCGATGGTGAGAAGAAGATCGCCCGCCTTCACCGGCTTGCCCGCCACGGCCGCGACCGTGGCCACCACCCCCGGCATCGGCGCGCCGATGTGGCCCGGGTTGCCCGCCGCCGCCTTGGGCCGGGCGGCGGATTTGGCGGCGGCGACGCGGTTCATCACGCGGATGGTGCGGGGCTGGCCGTTGAGTTCGAAGAAGACCTTGACCTCGCCGTCGGCGTTCATCTCGCTCACCGCCTGCAGGCGGATCTCGAGGATCTTGCCGGGGTCGATCTCGGCGCTGATCTCTTCGCCGGGCTCCATGCCATAGAAGAAGGTCCGCGTCGGCAGGGTGCGGACGGGGCCATAGATCCGGTGGCGGCCCATGTAATCGAGGAAGACCTTGGGATACATGAGATAGCCGTTGAGGTCCTCGTCATCGACCGATTTGCCCTCGAGGAGCTTCGAGACCTCAGCGCGCACCGCCTCGAAATCGACCGGCGGCAGGTGCTGGCCGGGGCGGTCGGTCAAAGGCGTCTCGCCCTTGAGGACCTTGGCCTGCAACGCTGTGGGCCAGCCACCCGGCGGCTGGCCGAGGTTGCCCCTGAGCATATCGACGACCGAGTCGGGGAAGGCGACGTCGACCGAGGGGTCTTCGACCTGAGCACGGCTGAGGCCTTGACTGACCATCATCAGCGCCATGTCGCCTACCACTTTGGACGAGGGCGTGACCTTCACGATATCACCGAACATCCGGTTCACATCGGCATAGGTCTGGGCGACCTCGTGCCAGCGCTCTTCAAGGCCCATCGAGCGGGCCTGTGCCTTGAGGTTGGTAAACTGCCCGCCGGGCATTTCGTGAAGATAGACCTCCGAGGCAGGCGCCTGAAGGCCGCTTTCAAAGGCGGTATACTGGGCGCGGGCCTTTTCCCAATAGTTGGAAATCTCGCGGATCGCGCCGATATCAAGGCCGGTGTCGCGCTCGGTGCCGCGCAGGGCTTCGACGATCGAGCCCAGCGTCGGCTGCGAGGTATTGCCCGACAGCGCGTCCATCGCTGCATCCACCACATCGACGCCAGCAGCAGCGGCGGCGATCACCGTCGCGATGGCCGCGCCTGAGGTGTCGTGGGTATGGAAGTGGATCGGCAGGCCAACCTCTTCCTTCAGCGCCTTGAAAAGCGCCGCGGCGGCGGCGGGCTTGAGGAGGCCCGCCATATCCTTGAGGCCAAGGACGTGCGCGCCAGCCGCCTCAAGCTCTTTCGCCATACCGACATAGTATTTCAGATCGTATTTCGACCGGTCGGGATCGAGCAGATCACCCGTATAGCAGATCGCCGCCTCGCAGACCTTGCGGCTTTCAACCACGGCATCCATCGCCACCCGCATATTCTCGACCCAGTTGAGGCTGTCGAAGACGCGGAACACATCAACGCCGGTCTCGGCGGCCTGTTTGACAAAGCCCTGCACCACGTTGTCGGGATAGTTGGTATAGCCCACGCCGTTCGAGGCCCTCAGAAGCATCTGGGTCATCACATTGGGCATGGCGGCGCGGATATCGCGCAGGCGCTGCCATGGGCATTCCTGCAGGAAGCGATAGGCCACGTCGAAGGTCGCGCCGCCCCAGCATTCGACCGAGAAGAGATCGGCCATCTTCTGGGCATAGGCAGGCGCCACGCGGATCATGTCGATCGACCGCATCCGCGTTGCCAGAAGCGACTGGTGGCCATCGCGCATCGAGGTGTCGGTGATCAGAACCCGCGACTGCGCCTGCATATAGCGGACGATGCCCTCGGGGCCTTCGGCTTCGAGGATATCGCGCGTGCCTTTCGGAAGCGCGCCAAGGCCCGGCAAGACCGGCGGCCGGGGGGTCTTGGTGTCGGCATGGGGCAGGGCGCGGCCTGCGGTCTCGGGATGCCCGTTGACCGTGATGTCGGCGATGTAGGTGAGGATTTTCGTCGCCCGGTCGCGCCGCTTCTTGAAGCTGAAAAGCTCGGGCGTCGTGTCGATGAACTTGGTGGTGTATTTGTTCGACAGGAAGGTCGGGTGCTTGAGCAGGTTTTCGACGAAAGCGATGTTGGTCGAAACGCCCCGAATACGGAACTCGCGCAGGGCGCGGTCCATGCGGGCGATGGCCATCTCGGGCGTGGGCGCGCGGGCGGTGACCTTGGTCAGAAGCGAATCGTAATAGCGGGTGATGACGGCGCCGGAATAGGCGGTGCCGCCATCGAGGCGGATGCCGGGGCCGGTGGCCGAGCGGTAGATCTGGATGCGGCCATAGTCGGGGATAAAGTTGTTGAGCGGGTCTTCGGTCGTCACCCGGCACTGGAGCGCGTGACCGTCGAGCTTCACGTCTTCCTGCCGCGCGATGCCTGTGGCTTCGGCCAGGCTCTTGCCCTCGGCAATCAGGATCTGGGCGCGCACGATGTCGATATCGGTCACTTCCTCGGTGACCGTATGCTCGACCTGCACGCGGGGGTTCACTTCGATGAAG
>JAHEBR010000279.1 GCA_024642185.1 Marivivens sp.
GAGAACGATGTCGAGGCCTTGGCCGAGATCCGCCGCCTCGTCGATTTCCTGCCCTTGAACAACCGCCAGAAGCCGCCCGTGCGCCCCTTCTTCGACGATGTGGCGCGGATTGAGGACAGCCTCGACACCCTGATCCCCGACAACCCCAACACGCCCTATGACATGAAGGAGCTGATCCACAAGATCGCGGACGAGGGGGATTTCTACGAGATTCAGGCGGAATACGCCAAGAACATCATCACCGGTTTCGTCCGCCTCGAAGGCTCGACAGTGGGCGTTGTCGCCAACCAGCCGACGGTTCTGGCGGGCTGCCTTGATATTGATTCCTCGCGTAAGGCCGCGCGCTTTGTCCGCTTCTGCGATGCTTTTGAGATCCCGATCCTGACGCTTGTCGATGTGCCCGGCTTCCTGCCCGGCACCTCTCAGGAATACGGCGGTGTCATCAAGCATGGCGCGAAGCTTCTCTTCGCCTATGGCGAGGCCACGGTGCCCAAGGTCACCGTGATCACCCGCAAGGCCTATGGCGGCGCCTATGACGTGATGGCCTCCAAGCACCTGCGTGGCGATTTCAACTATGCCTGGCCTACCGCCGAGATCGCGGTGATGGGCGCCAAGGGGGCGACCGAAATCCTCTATCGCAGCGAGCTGGGCGATAAAGACAAGATCGCGGCGCGCACCAAGGACTATGAGGATCGCTTCGCCAATCCCTTCGTTGCCGCCGAGAAGGGCTTTATCGACGAGGTGATCATGCCCCACTCGACCCGCCGCCGCGTCTGCCGAGCCTTTGCAAGCTTGCGGGGCAAGAGCCTGCAAAACCCGTGGAAGAAGCACGACAACATTCCGCTCTAGGCAGGAACGCCCAAATGAAGACCAACCTAGCCACCAGCCGGGAGAACCTGTGATGGAAAAACACCGTGGATTTCCGGGCCGAATGCCCAGCTCGGATCATCAGTTCACCATCCGCCGCGCCAACAAGGAGGGCGCGACAAAGATCATCGCGCGCGAGCGGTTCCGCGATCGTCGCCCGGTCGACCGCAAGGCCGACGAGCTTTTCCTCTGGGCGCTGTGGGAGCACTTCGGGGAAGAGCCCTTCGTGCGCGGCAATCTCGATGCGGGGCGGCTGTCGTGGCTTTTCGGCCGCGAGGTTGTGGCTGCTAAAGAGCCGTTTGACCCGCAAGACTATGACGCGCTCCTGCGGATCGACCTCGCCAAGGCCAAGGCCAACTTCCCGCAGATCTTCGACGACCGCGCCGCCTCGCCCTTCGAAGGAGACGACGATTGGGACTGATGGGCGGAAATTGGCCTGTCGTGGCAGGGGTTTGGCAAGAAGACGCGCATCCAGTGCGGCGGTCGATCACGGCTGTTGGCGGAGGCCATGGCCTGTGCAAATCTCATTCTCGGGCCGGCGCTCTCGGCGACGAGGCGCTGTCCCAACATCCAAATTGTTCCCCTTTCCTGGACCGGTCAGCCCCCCTTCGGGGCCGACCGGCCCCCTTTTCCGCCTGCGTCGGGCATAAACCCGGAGGTTTATGCGCGGCTCTGTCGGCTGATATTGCCTATCGGGGCCCTTCGGCTGCTGTCTTGCCCAAGGCAAACACAGAAAAGGGCAGTATCCCATGCACAGAAAACTCTTCGCTCTCGCCGCTGCGGCGACCCTCGGCCTCGCGGGCTGTATCGACACCGATCTCGAACGCGGCCTCGCTGGTGCGGCAGCAGGCGCCATGCTTGCTGACGCCGTTGGCGGCAACGCCTTCACCGGCGCGCTCATCGGCGGCGCGGCTGGCGCGACCTGCGACGACCTCGGCGCCAAAGCCTGCCAATAACCTGATCCGCCCCTCGGGGCGCACGACCTACCCTGACCGCCACGGGCGCCTTTGCGCATCCGTGGCGGTTTCGCATTTGAAGGACCTCGCCTGATGTTCAAGAAGATCCTGATCGCCAACCGGGGCGAAATCGCCTGCCGCGTCATCAAGACGGCCCGCAAGATGGGCATCCAGACAGTGGCGGTCTATTCCGATGCCGACCGCAACGCGCTGCATGTCTCGATGGCCGACGAGGCGATCCACATCGGCCCGCCGCCTGCGAACCAGTCCTATATCGTGATCGACAAGATCATGGCCGCGATCAAGGAAAGCGGCGCCGAGGCGGTGCATCCGGGCTATGGCTTCCTCTCCGAGAATCCCAAGTTCGCCGAGGCGCTTGAGAAGGCGGGTGTCGAGTTTATCGGCCCGCCGGTGAAATCCATTGAGGCAATGGGCGACAAGATCACCTCGAAAAAGATCGCGCAAGAAGCGGGTGTGAGCACCGTTCCGGGCTATATGGGCCTGATTGGCGACGCCGACGAGGCGGTGAAGATCTCAAACCAAATCGGCTATCCTGTGATGATCAAGGCCTCCGCGGGGGGCGGCGGCAAGGGGATGCGGATCGCCTGGAATGATGAGGAGGCGCGCGAGGGCTTCCAGTCGTCGAAGAACGAGGCCGCCAATTCCTTTGGCGACGACCGTATCTTCATCGAGAAATTCGTCACGCAACCGCGCCACATCGAAATTCAGGTGCTCTGCGACAAGCACGGCAACGGCGTCTATCTGCACGAGCGCGAATGTTCGATCCAGCGCCGCAACCAGAAGGTTGTTGAAGAGGCGCCGTCGCCCTTCCTCGATGAAGCCACGCGCAAGGCGATGGGCGAGCAGGCCGTCGCGCTGGCCAAGGCCGTGGGCTATGCCAGCGCCGGCACGGTCGAGTTTATCGTCGACGGCAACCGCAATT
>JAHEBR010000280.1 GCA_024642185.1 Marivivens sp.
ATGCCGATGTGATGAACCCCGAAAGCCTCGATCTTGCGTTTCAAACCCTCAAGGACCGCTGGGGCACCCTCGATTTCCTCGTCCACGCCATCGCCTATTCCGACAAGAACGAGCTGACGGGCCGGTTCATCAACACCTCGCTCGGCAATTTCTCAAACTCGCTGGCGATCAGCTGCTACAGCTTCATCGACGTCTCGCGCCGCGCCGCCGAGATGATGCCGAACGGCGGCACGCTCCTGACGCTGACCTATCAGGGCTCGAACCGCGTCACCCCCTTCTACAACGTGATGGGCGTGGCCAAGGCGGCGCTGGAATCCTCGGTGCGCTATCTCGCCAACGATCTCGGCCCCGATGGCATCCGCGTCAACGCGATCAGCCCCGGCCCGATGAAGACCCTTGCCGGAGCGGCCATTGGCGGCGCGCGCAAGACCTATCGCCACACGGAAGAAAACGCGCCGATGCGGTCGAACGCAACGCTTGAATCGGTGGGCGGCACGGCTGTCTATCTGGCCTCGGACGCGGGCGCCTTCACCACCGGCGAGATCATCCGCGTCGATGGCGGCTTCCACGTTCTGGGGATGCCGCAGCCGGATTACCTCTAGGGCTTTGTCCCAATTCGCTCGCGGCTTTCCTCGAGCCGCGCGCGGAAAGCCTCGGCATCGCCATAGTCCGAGAACCCGGCATAGTGGCCGTGCGGCCCCGCAGTCCGGCGTGCGTGCTTGATCGGGCACCAAAAGGCTTCGGTCCGGCCCGCCACCTCGCGCACCCACGAGATCACGCCGGTGCAATAGCCGCAGTAGACACAGTTCAGCTTTTGCAGCCCGTTGAGGTATTGCAGGTGATGCCGGTCGATGGCGATGAAATCGCCCCTCGGCACCTTCCTGATCCCATAGATCGGGAAACAGACGGCCTGATAGACGGTCACAAACAGATCGAGCAGGGCGAAGGGGATGATCAGGCTATAGATCAGCGGCGAGGTCAGGACGACCATGGGCCTCGTGCGCGACAGGAACGAGCCAAGCCTTTCCCGAGCCGCCCTGTGACGCCCCCGCACCTCGGCGTCAAATCGCACCCTGCCCCGCTCCACGGTATAGCGGAATCGCTCCCGCTGGCGGCCGAGTTCGGCCTCGATATCATCGCCGATCTCGTCGAGCGCATCTCGCAGCCGTTCAAACGGGTTGGTCATGGCGCGCCTCCCTTTTGCCCCCATCATGAACCTTTGCCCGCCCAAGGCAAAGACACTTGGCAGTGATGCAAATCCGCTTCCCCCCGCCGCGCAGCCGTGCCAACCTGACCGCAACGGAGGCCCAAATGACGATTACCACCTGTATCTTCGATGCCTATGGCACACTGTTCGATGTCAACGCCGCCGCCCGTGAGGTGGCCGCCGAGCCGGGGCAAGAGCAGCTGGCCGCGCTTTGGCCCGATCTCGCCCGCGATTGGCGGCGCAAGCAGCTGGAATACAGCTGGCTGCGCACGATCGCCGGGCGGTTCATTGATTTCTGGGAGGTCACGCAAGACGGCCTCGATTGGGCGATGGATGCGCACGGTTTGCATGATGCCACCCTGCGCGCGCGGCTTCTGGCTGTGTACAAAGAACTTCCGGCTTACCCCGAGGTTCCCCAGATGCTTCGCGCCCTGAAAGAGGCGGGCAAGACCGTTGCCATCCTGTCGAACGGCTCCAAGGCGATGCTTCAGGCGGCGGTGCGTTCGGCTGGGATCGGCGAATATCTCGACGATGTGCTCTCGGTCGACGAGGTGCATCTCTACAAACCGCATATGCGGGTCTACGACCTTGTGACCGATCTTTTCGACGTGCCCCAATCCGAGGTGATGTTCGTCTCCTCCAACGGCTGGGACGCCGCCGGCGCCGCGGGCTATGGCTTTGCCACCGTCTGGGTCAACCGCACAGGCGAGCCGCAAGACAGGCTCTGGTCCTCGCCGCACCGCATCCTGCACGATCTGACGACGATCCCGGAGCTTGCCTGATGCCCGACTATCGGTCCGAAGACGGGCTGAAGCTTTATTATTCCGACGAGGGCGAGGGCCTGCCGGTTCTCGCTTTGGCTGGCCTCACCCGAAACAGCTCGGATTTCGATTATCTCGATCAGGCGCTCGAAGGGTTCCGCCTGATCCGCCCAGATTATCGCGGGCGCGGACGGTCGGACTGGGCCGATCCCTCGACCTATACCATCCTTCAGGAAAGCCGGGATGCGCTTGCGCTTCTCGATCATCTTGAGATCGAGAAAGCCGCTATCATCGGCACGTCGCGCGGCGGGCTCATTGCCATGACCATTGCCGCAACAGCCCGAGATCGGCTGCTGGGCGTCGCCCTCAACGATGTCGGGCCGGTGATCGACCCCAAGGGCCTCAGGCGGATCGCCGGATATATCGGGCAGAAGCCGCCGCAGAAATCCTATGCCGAACTGGCCGAGATGCGCGCCAAGATGATCGACGGGTTCGTGAACGTCCCGCTGTCGCGCTGGCGGTCGGAGGTGATGCATAGCTATCGCAAGGTCGATGGCGCGGTCGAACTGCGCTATGATCCACGTTTGCGTGACGGGGTTTTGGCTGCGCTGGAGCAGCCCTTACCAGACCTTTGGCCCTTTTTCGATGCGCTGGCAGGCCTGCCGCTGGCCCTTATCCGCGGCGAGAATTCGGAACTTCTGACCGCCGAAACCGCCGAAGAGATGCAGCACCGACGCCCCGACATGATCTATGCCGAGGTGCCCGACCGGGGCCACGCGCCTTTCCTTG
>JAHEBR010000281.1 GCA_024642185.1 Marivivens sp.
ACGCTCGCAATTTTCGTGCCCTATATGAAGACCATCGCCATCGCCCTGATCCACGCGCGCCTTCTCTCGCCCCGCCTCCTGCCGGTGCTGACGTGGCTGGGGCGGCTTGCCATGGCGGATGTGTTCCTTGTGGCGCTCTACATCGTCATCGCCAAGGCCAGCGCGCCTACGCATATCGAGACCCAGTGGGGCCTGTGGCTCTTTACCGCTTGCGTTCTCGCCTCGCTCTTTATCTCGGCCCTCACCCCGCACCGGCGCGGACGATAGCCGTTGCCGCCCGCGCCCGCCTGAGGCAGAAAGACCCTATGGCCAAAGACCTTAGCTTCACCTGTTCCGCCTGTGGCGCCGCCTTCTCGAAATGGGCGGGCCAGTGCGAGGCGTGCGGCTCGTGGAACACGATTGTTCAGGAAGGCCCGCTCTCGACCGGCCCTTCGGGCAAGACCCTTGGCGGCAAGCGCGGCAAGGGCCTGCCGCTCACCGATCTCGCCACCGAAGAGCCAGAGCCGCCCCGCACCGAAGCGGGCGTGGAAGAGCTTGACCGCGTGCTTGGCGGCGGCCTCGTCAAAGCCTCGGCGCTCCTCGTCGGCGGCGATCCGGGGATCGGCAAATCGACGCTTCTGTTGCAGGCCGCCGCGCGGTTTGCCCGCAATGGCCTCAAGGTCATCTATGTCTCGGGCGAAGAGTCGGTCGCGCAAGTGCAGATGCGGGCGCGGCGCTTGGGGCTCGAGAAAAGCCCCGTGCGCCTCGCCGCCGAAACCAACCTGCGCGATATCCTGACAACGCTCGAGACGGAAAGGCCCGACCTTGCGATCATCGATTCGATCCAGACCATGTGGGCCGACACCGTCGACAGCGCGCCCGGCTCTGTCTCCCAAGTCCGCGCCTCGGCGCATGAGCTGACGAGTTTCGCCAAGCGCAAGGGCATGGCGGTGATCATGGTCGGCCATGTGACCAAGGAAGGCGCGATCGCCGGCCCCCGCGTGGTCGAGCATATGGTCGATACCGTCCTCTATTTCGAGGGCGAGCGCGGCCACCAGTTCCGCATCCTGCGCGCGGTGAAGAACCGCTTCGGCCCCGCCGACGAGATCGGCGTTTTCGAGATGACCGGCAAGGGGCTGGCCGAGGTCCGCAACCCCTCGGCGCTCTTCCTCTCCGAGCGCGGCAAGCCTGCCCCCGGCTCGGTCGTGTTTGCCGGGATCGAGGGCACGCGGCCCATGCTGTGCGAAATTCAGGCGCTTGTGGCCCCCTCGCCCACGGCCCAGCCGCGCCGCTCGGTCGTTGGCTGGGATGGCGGGCGGCTGGCGATGATCCTCGCCGTGCTTGAGGCCCGCTGTGGCGTCGCCTTCGCGGGGCTCGATGTCTATCTCAACGTGGCGGGCGGGCTGAAAATCTCCGAACCCGCCGCCGACCTCGCCGTGGCCGCTGCCCTCGTTTCCGCGCGCGAAGACGCGGCTCTACCACCGGAGGCTGTGGTCTTCGGGGAAATCAGCCTTTCGGGCGCCCTCCGACCTGTGGCTCAAACCGAAAACAGGTTGAAAGAGGCGCAAAAACTTGGTTTCACCTCTGCAATTATGCCGCAATTGGCTAAGAAGCAGGCAGGCGGCGGGATGGAGCTTCGACAGATGTCCGATCTGGCGGGCTTTGTCGAAGCGGTCTTCGGCCCCCGCGGGGCCCAAGGATAGAGGAAGAGCATGGACGGTTTCACCCTAGTAGATGGCGTCGTCGCCGTTCTGATCGTGATCTCGGCGCTTCTGGCCTATTCGCGCGGCCTCGTGCGCGAGGTCATGGCGATTGCCGGATGGGTTGGCTCTGCGGTCGTCGCCTTTATCTTCGCCGACAAGGCGCAGCCGCTCATCAAACAAATCCCCGTGCTGGGCGATTTCATCGGCGACAGCTGCGAGCTTTCGGTAATCTCGGCCTTTGCAGCGGTCTTCGCCGTGGCCCTCGTCATCTTCTCTATCTTCACGCCGCTCCTGTCGGGCATGGTCCAGCGTTCGGCCGCCAATGCGGTCGATCAGGGGCTCGGCTTCCTCTTCGGCGTGGCCCGTGGCATCGCTTTGGTTGTCGCCGGATTCTTTGTCTATGACACGATCCTCTCGACCCAGAATATCGCCATGATCGACGACAGCCGCGCTGCCGCGATCTATGGTCGCATCTCCGGCTCGCTCGACGACAAAGATCCCGAAGCCTCGCTTTCCTGGCTGAAAACCCAATACGAACAGCTCGTCGGGCAGTGCTCGACCAACTGATCGGCCCCTCCGGTCTTTCTGTCATAGGTTCGTGACATACCCCCCCGATGCGACTATCAGGGGGCCACACCAAGATAACGGATTCGGAGCACCCCTCGTGTCCAACCAGATGCCGCCCGCCCATCCCTTCGACGACGACAAGCTGAAGGAGGAGTGCGGGATTTTCGGCGTGGTTGGCGTCACCGATGCCGCCAACTTCATCGCCCTTGGCCTGCACGCGCTCCAGCACCGCGGGCAAGAGGCGGGCGGGATCGTGACCCACGACCCCGAGACCGGCTTCAATCAGGCCCGCCGCATGGGTTATGTGCGCGACAATTTCACCAGCGCCGACACCATGAAGACGCTCCCCGGCGGGATCGGCATCGGCCACGTCCGCTATTCCACCGCCGGCAACAAGGGCCAGACCGCGATCCGCGACGTGCAGCCCTTCTTTGGCGAGTTTGCCATGGGTGGCGCGGCCATTGCGCACAACGGCAACATCACCAATGCCGACGCGCTGCGGCGCGAG
>JAHEBR010000282.1 GCA_024642185.1 Marivivens sp.
AGGGATCGGGGCCAGCGTCATCAATTCCATCATGGCCGCGTCGCGCAAGGCGAGCGCCTCGCGCGAGACAACCAGCGCGCCAGTCTCATCACGGAGCGGCTCAGCCACCATGTTGCCGTCGATCTCGACCAGCTTTTGCGCATGGATCGGGAAGGCCTGTTCGAGGTAGCCCAAGACGTAGTCGCGCGGCGTCAGGGCACCCTCGACGAGCTCATCTTCCGGGTCCATCGTCTCAAGTCGGCGCTTCAGCAGGCTCTCACCCGTCGAGACCACCTGGATGACGCAAGCCTTGCCCGCCGCCAGGTCTTCCTCGATGGCGCGGATGATGCTCGGGGCTTTCATGCCCATCAGGAGATGGTTGAAGAAGCGCTGCTTGGTGCTTTCAAACCGGGATTTGGCAGAGGCGCGTGCGGCCGACGCATTGGTCTCGCCAGAGGTGTCGTTGACACCGGTGGCTGTCAGCGCGGCTTCGAGATTGTGGTGGATGGTGCGGAAGGCACCCGCATAGGCGTCGTAGATCTCGATCTGGGCCGCGGTCAGCGCGTGTTCGAGCACGTCATATTCCACCCCATCAAAACTGAGGGCGCGGGCCGTGTAGAGCCCGAGCGTCTTGAGATCGCGCGCGACCACCTCCATGGCGGCCACGCCGCCTGCCTCCATCGCCGACACGAAGCTCTCTCTGCTTGGGAAAGGATATTCTGGCCCCTGCCCCCAGAGACCGAGACGCGCGGCATAGGCGAGATTGTGGACGCTCGTGGCGCCCGTGGCCGAGATATAGAAGACGCGGGCGCGTGGTGCCGCAAGTTGCAGCCGCAGGCCTGCAAGGCCCTGCTGCGAGGGTTTGACCCCCCTGCCTTGCTCGGAGCCTGCGGCGTTCTGCATGGCATGGGCCTCGTCAAACGCCAGCACGCCCTCGAAGCCCTCGCCCATCCAGTCGAGGATCTGGCTCAGCCGCGTGGTGCCGCATTTGCCCGCCGAGCGCAGCGTGGCGTAGGTCACGAAAAGGATACCGTCGCCCATCGGAATGGGCTGGTCCGGTTTCCATTTGGAGAGCGGCTGGATGTCGGCGGGCGAGCCGCCGACATCGGTCCAGTCGCGAACCGCGTCCTCTATCAGCGTGGCGGATTTGGAGACCCAGATCGCCTTCCTGCGCCCGGCAAGCCAGTTCACGAGGATGAGCCCCGCGCATTCGCGGCCCTTGCCGCAACCGGTGCCGTCCCCGAGGAAATAGCCAAGGCGATAGGTCCGTGCATCCGGGTCATCATCGGCGCGCGTCAGCATGGTCTGGTCGTCATCGATCGTAAACCGCCCCGGCAGGTCACGCCCATGGGCATCATGCGCCATGATGATGGTCTCGAGCTGCGCCTCGGAGAGGTGTCCACCCTCGATCAATCGTGCGGGCAGGCGCAATTCCGAACTTGCCGCACCCGAAGGCACGGGTGGCGCGACAGAGGCCATGGCGATGCTTTCGACCAAGGGCGTGGGATGTTCCTGCGCACCCGCGATCTCGATCCGCTGCGGGCGGTAACGCGCATAGATGTCCGAGACAGGCGTGTTGTCGCGTGGGACATCGAAGCTCGAGAAACTGAGCGGGATAGCCGCATTGGCCCGGGGTTTGGAGGCGGCGACAGGCGCAGCGGCGGTCTTGCGCGGGGCAGATGATGGAAGGCCTGGCCGCGCATGGGGGATCGCTGCCGCCCGCTCGGCGGAGCGCGCCTCAGACCGGGTCGCGGCCACGGCGTCAACATATGCCAAGGCCTCATCCAGATCCTGCACACTGGCCCGGATGAACGTGCCATCCTCCTGCACCTTGTCGAAGACCATCAGCTGGGTTTCCACAGAGGTGCCGAGCTTGCGGTAGACCTGTCCCGGCATCGTGAGGGCCAGGCGCGGCGTGAGGAGACCGCAGGCGCGCGACCAATGCGCGGCATCGCGTTCGGGCGTGAATCCCGACGGCATGATCGCCACAAGCCGCCCGCCGGGTGCCAAGCGCTTGGCAGCCGCGACGAGATGCTTGGCGGCGATGTGCTTGTCCCGGGAACGATCGACCGAAGACGCGAAGGGCGGGTTCATCATAACGACGTCGGGTAGAACCAACGTCTGCAGCAGATCGTCGATATGTTCGCCGTCGTGACCCGTCACATCGCCACCAAAGACAGCCCGCAGGAGGCGCTGACGAAACGGGTCGATTTCGTTGAGTAAAAGCGTGGCACCGGCCCGGGCGGCGAACGCGGCCAGGGCACCAGTGCCGGCGGATGGCTCGAGCACGGTCTCGCCCTTGCGGATCGCAGCCGCCTGCACCGCCAGGGCGGCAAACGGCAGCGGCGTGGAAAACTGCTGCAGCCGGATCTGCTGCTCTGACCGGCGCGTTTCCGTTAGCAGCCGTGAGGCAAGCAGCTTTGCAGCGGCGATGTTACCTGCTGCACCGTCCCCACGCAGCAGCACCTGGATGGCCGCGGCCTGCATCAGGTCATAGGCCATGCGCCAGTCCCAGGCGCCCCCGGCATCGCTGCCATGAAACGTCTCGCGCATGACGCGCGCGAGCGCTGAGCTGCGCAGGGGTTGGTGGTCGACCTCCGCGCCGATTTGCGCGAGGGCAGAGGCGAGGTTAGCGTCGAATTCAACAGGATTGGGGAGCGTTGAGCGGGGCTTGGACATGGAGGTTTCCTTTGGATCAGGGTCTGAGTTCCAAAGGACAAAAAGCCCACTTTTGCTTTTCAGGGTGCCGGGATCAGACCGCGCTGACCTCCAAGGCT
>JAHEBR010000283.1 GCA_024642185.1 Marivivens sp.
GCGGGCTGGATCGCCACCCGCTATGGCGTCTCGGTCATGCCCGATCAGATCATGGCGCTGAATGGCACCCGCGAGGGCCTCTACAACGCGTCGATGGCGCTTTGCCCCGAAACGAAGAACGGCAAGCAGCCGGTCGTGCTCATGCCCAATCCCTTCTATCAGGTCTATGCCGTGGCGGCGCTTTCGGTCTCGGCCGAGCCGGTCTATGTGGCGGCGACCGAGGAAACGGGCCATCTGCCCGACTACGCCGCGCTGCCCGAAGAGATCCTCTCGCGCACCTAGATTGCCTATATCTGCTCGCCGGCCAACCCGCAGGGCGCGGTGGCGAGCGAGGACTATTGGCGCACCCTCATCGCGCTGGCCGAGAAACATGATTTCCGCATCTTCGCCGACGAATGCTATTCTGAGATCTATCGCGATGCGCCCCCTGTTGGCGCGCTTGAGGTGGCGGCGCGGATGGGTGCCGATCCCGAGCGCGTGGTAATTTTCCATTCGCTGTCGAAACGGTCCAACCTGCCGGGCCTGCGCTCGGGCTTCTGCGCGGGCGGCAAACAATCCATCGCCCGTATCCGCCAGCTTCGCAACTATGCCGGCGCGCCCTTGCCGCTGCCCTTGCAGAAGGTGGCCGAGAAGGTCTGGGCCGACGAGAGCCACGTCATCGAGAACCGGGCGCTCTATCACCAGAAATACGAGGTCGCCGACCGCATTCTCGGCAAGGTGCCGGGCTATGCTTCGCCTCAGGCGGGATTTTTCCTGTGGCTGCCGGTCGGGGATGGCGAGGCGGCGGCGCTCAAGCTTTGGCGCGAGACGGGGGTGCGGGTCTTGCCCGGCGCCTATCTTGCCCGCGAGGTCGGGGGCAAGACCCCCGGCGAGGGATATATCCGGGTCGCCATGGTGGCCCCAACACAAGAAATGCAGCGCGGTCTGACCCTTCTCCGCGACTGCCTGTACGAGTGAGGGAACGAGCATATGGCGTCATACACCACCCGACAGCGTGATCCGCTTCTGGACAGCACCATGCAGGCAGCGATCGAAAAACGCGGCAAGGAGCTTTTGGGCCTTGGCCTGATCGTTCTGGGCGTGATGGCTGGAATGATGCTGGCTTCCTACAGCCCCGAAGATCCCAACTGGATGCTGGCCTCGGACGCGCCGATCCGGAATTGGCTTGGCTCTTTTGGTGCCTCGGTTGCTGCGCCGCTGGTGATGATCATTGGCTGGGCGGCATGGGGTATTTCCGCCAGTTTGGTCGTTTGGGGTGGACGTTTTACCTTGCATCGCGGGGCCGACCGCGCCCTCGGGCGAGTGATCTTTGTTCCCATCGCCATCGCGTTCGCCGCTGTCTATGCGTCGACCCTCGCTCCTTCGGCGACTTGGGTCCACAGCTTTGGCGTTGGTGGGCTGTTCGGCGATACGGTGCTGGCGATCCTTCTGACCCTTGTGCCCGTGCAGGCCGCAATTGCCGTCAAGGTCGCATCGCTTTTGATGGGTGTCCTGACCGTAGCCGCCGCTGCCTTTGTTCTTGGTTTTGACAAGCGCGAGCTGAAGGCAATCGGGCGGTTCTTGTTGATCGGGACGATCCTGATCTATTCGCTTGTCTTGAAGCTGATTGGTCGCAGCGCCAGCGCTTCGCTGCGTGCGGCGCAAGGTGGTGTGGCTGCCGTGCAGGCCCGCCGCGCCGATGCCGTCACTGTGAGCGACGCCGAAAAGCATCGCGTTGCCTCGGTTGTGCGGGCCAACCCCGCGATGCCTGTCGACCGCGCGATGCCACCCAAGATGCCGCTTGTGGCACCGGTCCGCGAACAGGTGGAGCCTGCGAAATCGGGCGGCCTCTTCAGCTTCATGCCATCGCTTCGCCGCAAGCCTGAACCAATGCCCGAGGCCGAACTCGTAACCACCGAGCCGCCGATGTATGATGGTGCCGTTGATGGCGAACGTATCCGCGCCCGCATTTCGGATGCGATCCGAAATCGTTCGGTGACTGACGGGATGCGGTCCGAGCCGCCGGTCATGCGTGGCCCGAAGCCGCTGATCGTCGATCAGGGGCCCGGCACTTTCGAGATGGACGACGACCTCGAGGAGGCGGTAATCCTCGACGACAGCTATGCGCCCGAGCCGATGCTGGCCCGCCCCCTCTTCGAGGCCGAAGTTCCCGAGGCGCGGAAGGTGGTTCAGCATACCACCAAGCGGCAGACCGCGCCCTCGCGTCAGGCCCGCGCCGAGGCGCAGCCGCGGCTCAAGTTTGACGATAGCCCGTCAGACTACGAATGCCCGCCGCTCAACCTTCTGATGAACCCCATCGAGATCCAGCGCCACCACCTCTCCGACGAGGCGCTCGAGGAAAACGCGCGGATGCTAGAAAGCGTTCTTGATGACTACGGCGTGAAGGGCGAGATCGTCTCGGTCCGCCCCGGCCCCGTTGTCACCATGTACGAGCTAGAGCCTGCGCCGGGCCTCAAGGCCAGCCGCGTGATCGGCCTTTCCGACGATATCGCCCGGTCGATGTCGGCTCTTTCCGCTCGCGTTTCGACCGTTCCGGGCCGCAGCGTGATCGGCATCGAATTGCCCAACGTCAACCGCGAGAAGGTCGTCCTGCGCGAGATCCTTGCAGCGCGTGACTTTGGCGACAGCAACATGAAGCTGCCCTTGGCGCTGGGCAAGGATATCGGCGGCGATCCGGTGATCGCCAACCTCGCCAAGATGCCCCACCTCCTGATTGCCGGCACCACCGGCTCGGGCAAGTCGGTGGCGATCAA
>JAHEBR010000284.1 GCA_024642185.1 Marivivens sp.
ATCGCATCGGCGATATCGCTGATCTGCATCTCGTCGAACGCCAAAAGCCGGACCTCTTTCGCCAAAGCCTCGGCCACCGGCGCGATGGCGTCATCGACCCCCCGCGCCCGCGCCTTGCCCATCTCGGCATGGACCCATTGCATGAAGGCGTGGAAATGCTCGCGCCGTTTCGGCGCTTCGACCACGGCATAGAGAAGGTCCATCAGCATCGACTTGCCGCGCCCGACCCCGCCCCAGAGATAGAGGCCAATCACCGGCTCGGGCGCCTTGGCGAACCAGCTGCGCTTGATGGGGTGGGACAGGCTCTCGCGCACCCGCTCAAGTTCGGGCAAGGCGGCAAGCTGGGCGGGATCGGAGATGACCCGCCCCGCGTCGATGCACGCCTGATACGCTTCCTCAATGCCCATGCCCCGACATAGCCAGAGGCTGCGCCCTTGGGAATACCCAGCCCGCTGCGAATTGATTTGACGGAGGGTAAGAAAGTGTGAAGCTGGCGCCATGCAGAAATCCGCGCCGCTTTTCACTCCTGTCCTCATCGTCGGCTCGATCATTGTAATGACCGGCTTTGCGATCCGCGCCTCCTTTGGTGTGTTCCAGATTCCGATCGCCGAGGAATTCGGATGGCTGCGCGCCGATTTCTCGCTCGCCATTGCGATTCAGAATCTGTTCTGGGGCATCGGCCAGCCGATTTTCGGCGCCATCGCCGAGAAGATCGGCGACCGCAAGGCGATCATCATCGGGGCGCTGTTTTATGCGGCGGGTCTTCTGCTGTCCGCCGGGGCTACAACGCCGCTTGCCCACCAATTCTATGAAACCCTCGTCGGTTTCGGCGTGGCGGGCACCGGCTTTGGCGTGGTTCTCGCGGTCGTCGGGCGGGCCAGCTCGGCCGAGAACCGATCGATGAGCCTCGCCATTGCGACCGCCGCTGGCTCTGCCGGCCAGATGATCGGTGCGCCGGTGGCTGAGATCCTCCTCGGCTATATGACATGGCAGATGGTTTTCGTGACATTCGCCGCCGCGATCCTTGCCGTTCTCATGCTTCTGCCGCTGATGCGGGCGCCGCAGACAGCGACCAAGGCCGAACTTGAAGAAACGATGGGCCAGATCCTCGTGCGCGCCTTCAAGGATCCCTCCTATTCGATGATCTTCTTTGGCTTCTTCTCCTGCGGCTATCAGCTGGCCTTTGTGACCGCGCATTTCCCGGCTTTCGTCACCGAGATGTGCAGCCCGATCGGGCAGACCGGCATCCTCGCGGGCCTTGGCATCACGACGACATCAGCCCTTGGCGCGATTTCCATATCGCTGATCGGTTTGGCCAATATCGCCGGGACCATTGCCGCCGGTTGGGCGGGCAAGCGGTTTACCAAGAAATACCTGCTGGCTGGCATCTATCTTGGCCGCACGCTCGTCGCCGCCTGGTTCATCCTGACACCGATGACGCCCACGACCGTGATCCTCTTTTCGCTTCTCATGGGATCGCTCTGGCTCGCCACCGTGCCGCTCACCAGTGGCCTCGTCGCCCATATCTATGGCCTGCGCTATATGGGGACGCTCTACGGCATCGTCTTTTTCAGCCACCAGCTCGGCAGCTTCCTCGGCGTCTGGCTCGGCGGCAAGCTCTACGACATCTACGGCACCTACACCTATGTCTGGTGGGTCGGTGTCGGCGTGGGCCTGTTCTCGGCGATCATCCACCTGCCGATCCGCGAAAAACGGGCAGGGCTGGCAGCGGCCTGACCTCAGGCCGCTTTCGTTTCCTTCACAAACGCCTCGAACGCCGCAACGACCTCGTCGGAGTGGGTGTAGGGAAGGCCGTGGCCTGCGTCTTCAAGCAGCTCGTGGCGGGCCGAAGGATTCCACTCAGTCAAAACCGCGGCCGTGGCAGGGGGAATGACATCATCCATCCCGCCCCAGATCGCCAGAAGCGGAATGCCAGCCTTTGCAATCACACGATTTGGAGCCTCGTTGTCGCCGTGAAACATATCGCGGCTCATGGCCGAAGACACCGCATAGCGAAACCCGCGCCTTGCCAGTTGATCGAGTTGGATCTGATGAATGCCCGCAACATCAATCTTTTCGCCCATGCTCGCATTAATGCCGATTTCCAGAATTCGGGAGCCGCGCACAGCATAGCTCCAATCTGCCAGCAACGGGTGGGAGGCAACAAACTTCGTGATTCTGCCGAACGGGATCGTCTTCCAAAACCCGCCGGGAACCAGAAGCGTGATCCGCTCAACCCTTTCGGCATGCCGGCTCGTGTATTCCGGCACGATCAAGCCGCCCATTGAATAGCCGAAAAGCGAGACCTTGCCCTTCACACCCTGATCTTCCAGCAAATCCTCAAGCTGACGCACAAGGAAATCGCGGGTCTGCGGGCCGTTGCCGTCGCTGGAATAGCCGCGCCCGTAGATATCGTAGATCAGCACACGGTATCCCTTGGCGGCGAGCTTTTCCGCTACGGCGAGATAGGCGTCCGAGGGCGTCGTCTGCCCGTGCACGCACACCACCGTGGGCCCGCCTTCCGGCCCGAACCAGCGGTAGTGGGTGATGCCTTGCGAGAGCTTGGCGAGGCTACCGGGAGCTTTGGATTGATCGACCGGCTTGCGGAAACGTTCGCGGATGAAGGGAGCGGCGATGACCGCTGCCGCGACCAAGAGAGCAGTAACAAGGTATTCCATAAGTCAGGCAGTCTTCTTCTTCCAAACGTCCATGATGTAGCGGCAGGTCATCAGATCGAGATGCGCGCCGCC
>JAHEBR010000285.1 GCA_024642185.1 Marivivens sp.
GGGCTCGATATAGGAGGGGTGGTTGTGGCTCTCCATTTTGAAGACCACGGCCTGCCCGTCGCCGATATCGACCACGCCCGCGTTCTCGCCCGGGCCACAGATCACCTGATCGCCCTTGGTGGGCAGGGTGCGGAGCCACTTCTTCGAGGATTTGTAGGAGCAGTGCTCGTTCCACATGGCCGAGAAGATGCCGAGCTCGGTGAAGGTCGGCTCGCGCCCGATGATCTCGAGGATCCTGTCGTATTCGTCGGGCTTCAATCCGTGGGAGGCGATCAGCTCGGGCGTGATGACGGGATCGGACATCGGGGAATCCTTCCTAGGGCGCGTTGGGGCTCCTCATACGGGAAGGACGGATGGGGGAAAAGGGCTTTGCGCCTGTGACGTTTTCGCCGGGCAGCAAAACATGGGTCAGGCGGTTTTGCTGGGCCAAGAACCGGCGCCGCACCACCGGATCGCCGGCAAAGGCGAGGAGAGTGATCTTGCAGAATTTGAGAAACAGGCTGATGCGGATGGCCCGATCAAGGATTTCGCGTGGCGGTGTCGGGCCATAGCCTTCGAGGAAGGCCAACAGATGATCCTCGTCGATGCCGGAGGCGCCGATTTCGTCCTCTTCCGGATTACAGCGCAGATCGAGATCGATGAGATAGTCTGCCATGTCGAACAGGGGATTGCTGCGTCGGCCCGCGGTGCAGTCGAGAGCGATGGTCTTGTCGGGTGCAAAGAGGAGATTGCCGCCATGGAAATCGCCGTGTCCCTGAACGGCGGGAACCTCGATCCCCCTCAGTGCCGCCACGTCTTGAAGGATCTCGGCGGTCATCCGGTCGAGCAGATCCGGCGCCGCATAGGGGCGTACGGCGGTGGATTTGTGATGGCGTAGCTTGGCGACATGATCGCCGATCCAGTCGAGGTCGATCCGGTCGGTCTTTTTCGCGGTCGCACGGTGCAAGGCACCGAGCCAGCGGCCGCCTCGGGTAAAAACTTCCCGGCGGTCTGCCTCGGTTCCGGCCGCCGCCAGCGCATCGCGGGCAGTGGGGCTAGGGTCAAAGCGGGTTGCCACGGCTTCACCCATGGGATCGACCCAAATAACCTCGACAACTCCGAATTCGGGCGATGCCTGCAAATAGCCCGCCATACGCGCCAGCCGCTTGCCTTCCTTGGCAAACTCGCCCGATTTCGCGGCAGTGGAATTGTGCTTGAAGGCATAGGTGCCGCGAGGACCGTCGAGTAGAACGATTTTGCGCGGTCCATCTTCAAGGAGCGCACGGGAAATCGGGCGCGGGACAACATCGGACGGCACCAGGCCGGTCTCGGAGAAACGCCGGATCGCACCCTCGATTGTGCCATCTTGCGCGATGTTGCTTTGTTGGTTCATGGCCTGCCCGACTGTGTCGCCGGACAGGTATAGCGTGAGACTATGGCGCCCTAATGGAAGCCATGCGGCGCGAGTTGGGCCTCAGTGCGCCCATTCGCCCTTGCGGAAGACCGCGACGCGGGTGCCATCGGGCTTGATCCCGTCGATATCAATCTCGGCCGAGCCGATCATCCAGTCGACGTGAATGATCGACTGGTTGCCGCCCTTCTCGACGATCTCTTCCTTGGTCAGGTGATGCCCGCCCTCGATGCATTCGGCATAGCACTGGCCAAGCGCGATGTGGCAGGCGGCGTTCTCGTCGAAGAGGGTGTTGTAGAAGAGGATGCCCGTCTGCGAGATCGGCGAGGAATGCGGCACGAGGGCCACTTCGCCAAGACGCGCCGCGCCTTCATCCGACGAGATCATCTTCTGGAACACGGCCTCGCCCTTGGTGGCCTTGGCCTCGACGATCTTGCCGTCCTCAAAGCGGACCTCGATGCCGTCGATGATGGTGCCGAGGTGGGCCAGCGGCTTGGTGGAGCGCACCACGCCGTTCACGCGCTGGGCGTGGGGGGTGGTGAAAACCTCTTCGGTCGGGATGTTGGGGTTGCAGGTGACGCCGTTCTTTGAGGGGGCCGAGCCGCCGGTCCAGAGGTGATCGTCGGCAAGGCCCACGGTCAGGTCGGTGCCGGGGCCGGTGAAATGCAGCGCGTCAAAGCGCATGTCGTTGAGCCAGTCCGAGCGGCTTTGCAGTTCGGCATTGTGCTTGGCCCATGCGGCGACGGGATCGTTGTTGTCGATCCGCGAGGCGGCGAAGATCGCGTTCGCCAGTTTCTCGATTGCTTCCTCTTCGGCGACGCCCGGGAAGACCTGCTTGGCCCAGGCCGCACTCGGGTAGGCGGCAATCGACCAGTTGATGTCGAAGTTCGAGATATACTTCATCGCAGGTTTGGACGCGGCAAGAGCAGCGCGGTTCACCCGCGAGACCTTGTCGGGATCCTGCTCGGACAAGAGCGTGGGATTGGCCGCCGAGATCGCCATGCGGGCGGCGTTGTTCTCGAGGCCCTCGGCAAAACCCTTGTAGAGCCACTCGGGCGCGCCATCGAGCGCGGCCTCGGTGCCGTGGCGATAGCGGGCCAGCGTGATCTCGTCGTCGTTGAAGAGGAAGGTTACATCGCGCGCGCCCTTTTTATAGGCCGCTGCGGCGACAAGGCGGGCGAAGGGCAGGGCGCTCATCGGCGAAGTGACGATCAGGTTCTGGCCTTCCTGCAGGTTGACCCCGACTTCGACAGCCACCTCGGCGAGGCGTTCGAGCTTGATCGGATCAATGGCGGATTTGGTCATTGGAGACTCTCTTTTGTGGAGGACTGACCGGTTATGTATCCGCCGCC
>JAHEBR010000286.1 GCA_024642185.1 Marivivens sp.
CCCCCGCCTCCTCACATTTCCGCCCCGCTGCCCCGGCCGACCGGCCGTTGACCTGCCCGATGCCTTCCGCGCCCCTTCGACAGCCTCGTCCACCGCCGATTGCCGCGCAAGAGGATCGTCGGAAATCACAAGGTCCACGGTTTCCAGCCGCTTGATCTCGTCCCTGATCCGGGCCGCTTCCTCGAACTCGAGGTTCTCGGCCGCTTTCCGCATATCGACGCGCAGGCCATCGAGAACGGCCTCGAGGTTGGCGCCATGCAGGGGCTTGTCGACTTTCGCCGTCACGCGGGCCTGGTCGGTATCGCCCTTGTAGAGGCCCGAGAGGATATCCTCGACGTTCTTCTTGACCGTGGCGGGGGTGATCCCGTGCTCAAGGTTGTAAGCAACCTGCTTGGTGCGGCGGCGCTCCGTCTCGCCAATGGCGCGTTCCATCGAGCCGGTCATCCGGTCGGCATACATGATCACACGGCCCTCGGCATTTCGCGCCGCACGACCGATGGTCTGGACAAGCGAGGTCTCTGACCGCAGGAACCCCTCCTTGTCGGCATCGAGAATCGCCACCAGCCCGCACTCTGGAATGTCGAGACCCTCGCGCAGAAGGTTGATCCCGACGAGAACGTCGAAAGCCCCGAGCCGCAGGTCGCGCAGGATCTCGATACGCTCCAGCGTGTCGATATCGGAGTGCATATAGCGCACGCGGATGCCTTGCTCATGCATATACTCGGTCAGGTCTTCGGCCATGCGCTTGGTCAGCGTGGTGACAAGCGTGCGGAAGCCTTTGGCCGCCACCTTGCGCACCTCGTCAAGAAGATCGTCCACCTGCATCTCGACCGGCCGGATCTCGACCTGCGGATCAATGAGGCCGGTGGGGCGGATCACCTGCTCGGTGAAGACGCCGCCTGTCTCGGCCAACTCCCACGCTGCGGGAGTAGCCGATACGAAAACCGACTGGGGCCGCATCGCGTCCCATTCCTCGAACTTGAGGGGGCGGTTGTCCATGCAGGAGGGCAAGCGAAATCCATGTTCGGCCAGCGTAAACTTGCGCCGATAGTCGCCACGATACATGCCCCCGATTTGCGGCACCGAGACGTGGCTCTCGTCGGCAAAAACGATGGCATTGTCGGGGATGAATTCGAAAAGCGTCGGCGGCGGCTCACCGGGCGAGCGACCGGTGAGATAGCGGGAATAATTCTCGATCCCCGCGCAGGAGCCGGTTGCCTCAATCATCTCGAGATCGAAGTTGGTTCGCTGCTCAAGTCTCTGCGCCTCGAGGAGCTTGCCCTCGCCAACGAGCTGTTCGAGCCGCTTTCGGAGCTCTTCTCGGATGCCTTTGGTCGCCTGCTGAAGCGTCGGGCGCGGCGTGACATAGTGGGAATTGGCGTAGACCCGAATTTTTTCGAAACTGTCGGTCTTTTGCCCCGTGAGCGGATCAAACTCGGTGATGCTTTCCAGCTCCTCACCAAAGAACGAAAGCCGCCATGCCCGATCCTCAAGGTGGGCGGGCCAAACTTCTAGGCTGTCGCCCCGCACGCGGAAGGAGCCGCGCGAAAAGGCCTGATCGTTGCGGCGAAAGGCCTGCGCCACGAGATCGGCCATGACCTGCCGCTGGTCATACATCTTGCCGACAAACAGGTCTTGGGTCATCGCCGAATAGGTTTCGACCGAACCGATGCCATAGATGCACGAAACCGAGGCCACGATGATCACATCGTCCCGCTCCAGAAGCGCGCGGGTGGCCGAGTGGCGCATCCGGTCGATCTGTTCGTTGATCTGGGATTCCTTCTCGATATAGGTGTCCGACCGCGCCACATAGGCCTCGGGCTGGTAGTAATCGTAATAGCTGACGAAATACTCGACCGCGTTTTCGGGGAAAAACCCCTTGAACTCGCCATAAAGCTGGGCGGCGAGGGTCTTGTTCGGAGCAAGGATGATCGCGGGGCGCTGCGTCTCTTCAATGATCTTGGCCATCGTGAAGGTCTTGCCGGTGCCGGTGGCCCCCAGAAGGACCTGACTGCGCTCGCCCTCGTTGATCCCTGCGGTCAGCTCGGCAATGGCGGTCGGCTGGTCGCCCGCGGGCTGAAATCCGGTATGCAGGATGAAGCTCTTGCCGCCCTCAAGCTTGTCGCGGCGATGCGGCGCCTGCTGCGCCATCGGCATCTGATCGGGGCGGTTGTTGTGCATCAGGGGTCTCCGGGAGGCCCTATAGAATTGTACGCAATTTGTTCTTGTTCAAGCCCCGCAAGAAATCAAAGCTGAGAACTTGCGCAGCCCCTTCGTTTTCTGGATAAGGGAGCAGACTTTCGGAGGCCAAGATGCGCGCTAGAATCTACTGTCCCGCAAAAACCGCAATGTCCTCGGGCATGGCCAAGACCCACCAGTGGGTTCTGGAATACGCGCCCGCCTCCGCCCGCGAGATCGACCCGCTTATGGGCTGGACCTCGTCGGACGACACCCAGAGCCAGGTCAAGCTGCGGTTTGAGACCAAGGAAGCCGCGCTCGACTATGCCGCCGACAACGGCATCGAAGCGGTGGTTCTCGAGCCCAAGACCCGCAAGCCCAACCTGCGCCCGATGGGATACGGCGAAAACTTCGCCACCAGCCGCCGCGCCCCCTGGACCCACTAGGCCCCGCGCTTTTGCTTGCGCCCCCGCGGCGCCCACGGCAAAAGAGCCTCAGCGGTCCCGTAGCTCAACTGGATAGAGCAGCTGACTTCTAATCAGCAGGTT
>JAHEBR010000287.1 GCA_024642185.1 Marivivens sp.
GCGCAAGACCCTGATGCAGCTCGGGCTTGGCGTCCGGGGGTAAAGGGGCTCTGCCCCTCTGGGCCTGCCGGCCCATTCACCCCGGAGTATTTTCGGCCAAAAGAAGCGGTCAGAGCACCTGATCCAGAACACCTTTCAGGCGGGCGACGGTGGCCGGCACGTCATAGAGCTTGTCGAGGCCGAAGAGGCCGAGACGGAAGGTGCGGAAATCGGCGGGTTCGTCGCATTGCAGCGGGACACCGGCGGCGATCTGCATCCCCAGCGCGGCGAATTTCCGGCCGTTCTGGATATCGGGATCATCCGTGTAGCTGACGACGACGCCGGGGGCGGCGAAACCTTGCGCGGCGACCGAGCGGATGCCCTTTTGGGCGAGCATCTCGCGCACACCGTTACCCAGCGCCCATTGCGCCTCGCGCAGCTTTTCAAAGCCGTAGTCGCGGGTCTCGACCATGGTATCGCGAAAGGCCACCAGACTGTCGGTGGGCATGGTGGCGTGATAGGCATGGCCGCCGTTTTCATAGGCCGCCATGATCGAGTGCCATTTCTTGAGATCGAGGGCGAAGGAATTTGAGGTGGTCTCGGCCATCCGTTTCATGGCGTTTTCCGAGAGCATCACGAGGCCTGCAGCCGGGGTCGCGGACCAGCCCTTTTGCGGGGCGGAGATCAGCACATCGACGCCGGTTTTCTTCATATCGACCCAGACACAGCCCGAGGCGATGCAATCGAGCACCATGAGCGCACCCACGTCATGGGCGGCGGCGGCCAGCGCAGTGATATAGTCATCCGGCAGGATCAGGCCGGCGCTGGTTTCCACATGGGGCGCGAAGACCACATCGGGGCGCGCCTCGCGGATCGCGGCCGTGACCTCTTCGATAGGGGCGGGCGCAAAGGGCGCGCGGGTGTCGTTGCCGGTCTGGCGGGCCTTGAACACGGTCGTCTTGGCGGCGAACTGGCCCGCGTCAAAGATCTGGGTCCAGCGGAACGAGAACCAGCCGTTACGCACAATCATCGCATGCGCCGCATTGCCGAACTGGCGCGCGACCGCTTCCATCCCGTAGGTGCCGCCGCCCGGAACGATGGCGACGTGATCGGCGCTATAGACCTCTTTCAGCATCGACGAGATATCGCGCATGACGCCCTGGAACCTGGCGCTCATGTGGTTGAGCGAGCGGTCGGTAAAGACCACCGAGAATTCCATCAGGCCATCGGGATCAACGGGCGCGTGCGTCATGGGAGGGCTCCTTCATTGCTGTGATAGACCTACGCAGGGCAGCGGCCGGTTGCAAAGGCAAAGTTGTGGTTGGCGTCAGATCGGCCCCGGGCGGCGCTCTTCGGAGAGAAGGACATTGGCCTCGACATTGCCAACCCCGGGCAAGGTCATGATCCGGCGGCGGAGGACGCGTTCGAAATCGGCGAGGTCGCGGGCGACGACGCGGAGGCGATAGTCATAGAGGCCGAGGACGTGTTCCACCGTCTGCACCTCGCGGATCGAGGTCACGGCGCGTTCGAAATCCTCAAGGCTCACGCGGCCTTTGGCGGCGAGCTTGATGCCGAGGAAGACGGTCACGCCAAAGCCGAGCTTCTCGGCATCGAGCACAAGGCGGCGGCCCGCGATGATCCCCTCGTCCTGCAGCCGCCGCATCCGCCGCCAGGTAGCGGGCTGGCTGAGACCGAGGCGGCGCGACAGGGTGCTGGCCGAGAGCGCGGCGTCGGCGGCGAGCGCCCTGAGGATCTTGCGGTCGAGATCATCGAGCGGCGTCATAGCGGCAGGGCCTCGTCCATCTTGACCGTGGCAACCGTCATCAACGCCTCGATATCGGCGATATGCGGCAGCGTCAGAACCTTTTCGCGATAGATCGTCTGCCAATGCCCCAGATCGCGGGCGACGATATGCAGGCGCACATCGACGCGGCCAAGGAAGGTCTGGATCTCGATTACCTCGGCCACACCGCGCGCGGCGCCGAGAAACTCGTCAAAGGCGCTCGGCGCGGTCTTGTCGAGCGTGATCCTGAGCGACACCGCCACCGCAAAGCCCAGCGCCTTCCAGTCGATCACCGCCTCCTGCCCCTTGAGGATCCCCGCCTCGCGCAGCTTTTCGATCCGCCGCCCGGCGCGACCGGCGGTCAGGCCACACAGCTCGGCCAGCTCGGGCAAGGCGAGCGACGGGTCGTCCTGAAGATGCCGCAGCAGGCGGCGGTCTATATCGTCAAGCATAGATTTTTCATTATTATGTCAAACTGCGAATAACAACTTCTTTTGGCCAATAAATACTCAAAGACCTTCACTCGCAATCCGCGCACCGCCCGATATGGTGCGCCTCAATCGAAACCTATCAAAGGACTGCAAAGATGCGCGTCTATTACGATCGCGATTGCGATGTGAACCTCATCAAGGACAAGAAGGTCGCCATTCTCGGCTACGGCTCCCAAGGCCACGCCCACGCGCTGAACCTGCGCGACAGTGGCGCCAAGAACCTCGTCGTGGCGCTCCGTCCGGGCTCGCCCTCGGCCAAGAAAGCCGAAGCCGAAGGCCTCAAGGTCATGGGCATCGCCGAAGCCGCCGCCTGGTGCGACCTCATCATGTTCACCATGCCCGACGAGCTGCAGGCCGAGACCTACAAGAAATACGTCCACGACAACCTGCGTGAAGGCTCGGCCATTGCCTTCGCCCACGGCCTGAATGTCCACTTCGGCCTGATCGAGCCGAAAGCTGGCGTCGACGTC
>JAHEBR010000063.1 GCA_024642185.1 Marivivens sp.
GAGATCGCTGGGGCCGCCCGGGTCGTAATAGATGCCTTGGCCGTCCAGAACGAGGCTGAGCGGCGGGACGAGCCGCGCCCCGAGGCCACGCGAGCGGAGAAACCCGTCCTCGACCCGCACCGCGCCCGCCGCCCGCGCCGCCTCATCCATCCGTCCAGCCCACGCCATGAGCGGGGTGCCGTCTTGCGGGGGGCTCTTGCGAAACGTGATGCCCTTGGCGCCGCCAAACATCGCCCGCAGATGCGGGTGCTTCCAGCGGCTCATGCCCACCGCGGCCCAGCCCCGATGATCGTCGCGCCAGGCGCGAACCTGCGCTTCCATCGTGTCGAGGGCGCATTCAAAGCTGCACAGCCGGTCGCGGTAGGGATCATACCAGACCGGATAGAGGATCATCGCGGCGGCAAAAAGCTGGGCGCGGGTCAGGTTGCGCTGGCGGCGGTCGAGGGGCTGGCGGTCGTCGGTCAGGCCCCAGCCCATGTAGAAGGGCTGGCCCAAGACAACGGGCTTATGGCCTGCGAGGATCGCCTCGAAGCCAAGCTGCGACGAGACCGTATAGACGGCGATTGCTCCTTCAAGGAGCGCCCAAGGTGACAGGGGCGCATCGCAAATCTCGATCCGCCCCTCGCCTTTCATCCCCGAGAAATAGCCATCCCGCAGGCCATGGTGGCTTTCAGGATGGGTCTTGATGATGATCTTCGCGCCCGGGTTTTCCTCCTGCGCGAGAAACAGCATTTCCTTGAAGCTGTTGCTGTCGGCGCGGCTCGCTTTGATCGAGGCATCGCCCTTGGTCTGGTCGATCACCAGCACATAGCCGGGATCGGGCACGGGCAAGGCGGGATCGAACCCCGAATATTTCGACAGATGCAGCCGCTTCATCCGCTCGATCCCGTCGCGCGCACGGCTCAGGATCGCGGCATCGTCGAGGGGATCTTCGGAAAGGATCTTCTCGAGGTCCGAGCGGGTCGAGGGATCGAAGTGGACCCCGCTCAGATCGAGGCTGAGGCCAATCGGCGGCTCGCCCATCCGCCCCGGAAGGACCGAGCGCAGGAAGGCGTCCTCGACCCGGAGGAGGTTGGCGCCGGTCCAGTCTGCCACCTTGCCGCCGCGCGGGCTCGTCGGGCTTTGGCCCCAGACGCCGACGAGATCGTCTTTGCCGGGCTTGCCGAGGGAGATATCGTATCCCGCCAGTGTCAGGATGCGCCGCACTCGGCCCTCAGTCAGAAACCCGCCGCTGAAAACATAAAGCCGCCGCAGGGTTGCTGCGGCGGCTTTTTCATTAGTTGTCGATGTATCAGCCACCGGAGGCGAGGCTGCCAAGCCCGTTGACCTGGAACAATGTGCCGGTCGCCGCCGAGATCGCCTTGTTGAATTGGACGAACGGGGCCTCGGTGACATAGACCGTATCGCCATCGCGGATCGCGAAATCGCGGGCCATGAACACGCCGTTGGGCTGGGTCAGATCGAGAACGTAGATCACGCGCTGCGTGCCGATGAGCTGCGGATCGCCGACAAGTTGCCGGGCGATTTCTTCGGGTTCGTTGCGGAACACGAAAATGCCCGTCGGATCGGCCGCAACCGACGACAAGCCGCCGACCTGCGCGAGCGCGTCGATCACAGAGATCGTCTGGCTAAAGAACGGCACGCGCCGCTGCGAGCCGGTCGCGCCAAGCGCGGTAAAGCTGCGGCTGTCGTCTTCAACCGTAATGCGGTCGCCGTTTCTAAGGGCGATGTCGAGATCGGGTTTCTCCTGAAGGTCGCTGAACCATATCGAGCCGGTCTTGCCGCCTCGGATAACGGTAATTCGGGTGATCTCGGGCGTGCCCTGGATGCCGCCGGCGCTGGCGAGCATAGATGCCAGCGTGCGGGTCGGGCGTTCGATGGCAAAGACACCTTGGCCACCGCCGGTGCCCAGGATTGTCACGGTCGAACCATCGCCGGCCACGCGACGCACTTCAACCTGTGGCTCGGGGGTCTGCAGCGCCAGTTTCTCGGTAATGATCTGGCGGATCGCTTCGGGCGAGCTTCCAGCGGCCTTGATCCGGCCCGCATAGGGCACGAAGATATAGCCTTCGCCGTCGACCTGAACTTCCTCAAGACGGGTGGCCGGAGCGCCAGAGACCGACAAAAGCCCGTCATCGACGTTTTCCCAGACCGTCATTCCCAGAACGTCGCCCGCCCGGATCGTGTCCGAGCCCATGACAGAACTGTTCAAAAATTCCGGGCTGAACCCAAGCGCCGGTGTCACACCGGCGATCCGGTTGACCCTGTCGTCGACGGCAAGCACGAAGGCGTCGCCCTCGCGCAGCACGGAGCCGGAGAAGATCTCTTGCTTGTTTGGGCCAGAGCGCGGCAATCCGCAGGCGGAAACTGTCGCCACAGCGGCAAGCAGCGCTGCCCCGCGGGCAAGGCGCAAAGTCAGGGTTTTCACTGCACGGGTCTCCTCGACCTGGTACTGCCTCGTTATTTTTTTGCCAAACTATCGGAATCTTGCCGCGAAATCCAGCGCTTCGTCGTTTGTCCGCGATGTCGCGAATCACGACTGTTGCGCCCCTGCCGCGTTAGCCCGCAACTTTGAGGTTCTGACGGGGCGGGACACGGCCGGCCCTCTGCGCCTCATAGGGATCGGCTTCATCAAGCATCATATCGACGACCTGCCGCAAAAGCTGACGCCGGCCGCCTGCGGAATAGAAGCCGCCCGGAACCTGCGAGGTTTCCAGAAGATACCGCCGATAGTCATGATAGGCGCTGCTATTTGGGCGGTCAGGGCGGGCGAAGAAGGCGTGCAAGGCTTGGGTCGAGACAAACTCGGGCTTGGCATAGACTGCGCGTCCAAAAACCTTGAGAGGAATACCTCGCCACAAGACCTGCTGGGCGGCTGTCGAGTTCACCGTCACGGCGGATCTGGCTTCATTCAAAAGATGCGCGAGCTTGCCGCCAGCGACATAGTGGAGACGGCCCTCGACCCCATGTTTGCGGGCCGCATTTCGCAGGATGCGCCGCAGGGGGCTGCGGCCGTTTTCGAGAGGATGGGCCTTGAAGACGAGGTGATGATGCCCTGGCGCACCCTTGGCAAAGCCCTCGGCGATAAGGTCGATAAAGTCCTCGTGTCTCGAGAAAGTCGAATGATCCCTGAGGCTTGAATCGTGCTCAAGTTGGAGGAGGGCAAGGTGAAAAGGGAAGCCGCCAAACCGGATGCGGGCCGTCGCTATCGCTCGGTCGAGGGCCAAAAGCGGCATCTGGATGAGCCGCCGCGTATAAAGCGTGGCTTCGGTTTGCACCGAAAGCTCGCGGTGAGGTTTGAAATTTCGGAAAGCGCGGTTTCGGAACAGAACAAACCAGTGATAGAGCGCGCCGTAGAAGATGTGCTGGCGCATATCCCCCCATTTGGCGGGTGGCTGCGGGACATCGGAACCAGACTGGGCAATGGCCGATTGCATCTCGGCCACGTCCATCTCCATCAACCGCGAATTGCCGTTCGAGCCGCCACGCTCGTAGGTGACCCAGTAGGGCCGCAGATACCCCTCTTCGAAGACATGGACGGTCAGCCCGCGCGCACGGCCGAGGGCTACGGCCGTTGCGTGGATCGGACGTGTATCGCCGTAAAGGACGATATCGGTGATGCCCTTTTTGCTGATTAGGGCGGCGAGCGTCGTCTCCCAGCTTTCTGGAGCGCCGGCAAAGGCGATAAAACTTTGATCCTTAGCCCAAAAGGCCCGATCACCCGCATTGAAGCCGACCCGCCAGACTTTGGCCCCGGCTGCGGTCAGCATCCGGCCCAATTGCCGGAAGAACGGACCGTGTGGGCCCTGCAAAAATAGGAAGTGGCGGGTGTCGTGATTGCCCATCGCGCTCTCTTTGGTTTGGCGCAGCATATCAGAGGCATTGGCCCGAATGCGAGGCTTGTCTTGCCTGCCCGCAGGCGAGGCGCTAGGCAAAGGCAAGGCAGAAGGAGCGAAGATGTTTACCGGCATTGTCACCGACATGGGAGAAATCCTCGAGCTTGAGCAGCGCGGCGACCTTCGGGCGCGGATCAGCACGAGCTATGATGTCTCTGGCATCGACATCGGCGCCTCGATCGCCTGCAGCGGCGTCTGCCTGACGGTCGTGGCCCTTGGCACCACGCCGAAGAACTGGTTCGACGTCCAGATCAGCGCCGAGACAGTCAATCTGACCAATGTAGGCGGCTGGAAGGTCGGCCAGCGGATCAACCTCGAGCGGGCGCTCAAGGTGGGTGACGAGTTGGGCGGGCATATCGTTTCGGGCCATGTCGATGGCGTGGCCGAGTTGATCGAGATGCACGACGAAGGCGACAGCACGCGCATGACCTTCCGCGCGCCCGAGCATCTGGCGAAGTTTATCGCGCCGAAAGGCTCGGTCGCGCTCAATGGCACCTCGCTCACCGTCAACGAGGTGAACGGCGCGAGTTTTGGCATCAACGTGATCCCGCATACCAAGGAAGTGACCACATGGGGCGCGGCCAAGGTGGGCGACAGGATCAATCTCGAGGTCGATACCATGGCGCGCTATGTGGCGCGGCTGCAGGAATGGGCCTAGGGGCGGGCATCGGCCACAATGGCGGGCCGACGCTGGACAGCGGCGGTTCGTGGCGGCGCATCGCCTGGAAGAAGGCCCGAGAAGAGCTTTTGCCGACCCTGCCGATCGAGGTGGTGCGCCTGAGGGTCAATCGCGCCAAAGAGCTTGGCCTTCCTTACAAGACCTATGCCAGCTTCCGCGCCGCAACGGGGCATGATCTTGTCGGATTTCTCTTTTCCTCCAATGCTCTGCGCCTTGAGCGCGGCGCCGAGGGTGCGGCGCGTCTTGGCCGGATCGAGGCGCTTTCCGCGGCCCGTGTGGCGGTCGTCCTGCCGCCCTTGCGCCCCGAAGCGGTGGCGCGTCTTGCCGGGATCGACGCCGCCCATCGCGCGCCGACCCTGTCGATGACATGGCGCGAGACCCGCGAGGCGATCAAGGCCATGGCCCGCGCGCAGGGGCACAAATCGGGCCAGTTCGTCCTGGTCGGCGAGACCGCGCTCGAAGAGGACTGGGCCTATACCGGCCAGACCGCGGGCTTTCTCAAAGGCGACCGGTTCTTCGCGGCATCCCTCTAGCCAGCGGCGAAAACCGCCGGAACCTGTCGTTTCAGCCCGCGCCATGGCCGCCGCCGTGCCCCAATGTCACGGGGCTTTTCCCCTTTAAACGGGGGCCAACTCGGGCTATCTGCCGGACGAAGACTTTAGGGGAATATCATGTCGCTGCCATTCGAAGAGCCGGGCCCTGTCGAGAAAGACTGGTCGGATGCGATCAGCCCGATCGAAGAGATCATCAACGATGCCCGCAATGGCCGGATGTTTATCCTTGTCGATCACGAGGATCGCGAGAACGAGGGCGATCTGGTGATCCCCGCGCAGATGGCAACGCCCGACGCGATCAACTTTATGGCGACCCACGGGCGCGGCCTCATCTGCCTGTCGCTCACCAGCACCCGGATTGATCAGCTTGGCCTGCCGCTCATGGCCTCGCAGAACTCATCCCGCCACGAGACAGCGTTCACCGTCTCGATCGAGGCCCGCGAGGGCGTCAGCACCGGCATTTCCGCCCATGACCGCGCCCGCACCGTTTCCGTGGCGATTGACGCCTCCAAGGGCGCGACCGATATCGCCACCCCCGGCCACGTCTTCCCGCTGCGCGCGCGCGATGGCGGCGTTCTCGTCCGCGCCGGCCACACCGAGGCCGCCGTCGATATCAGCCGCCTTGCCGGCCTCAACCCCTCGGGCGTGATCTGCGAGATCATGAAGGAAGACGGGTCGATGGCGCGTCTGCCGGACCTGATTGCCTTTGCCCAGCGGCATAACCTCAAGATCGGCACCATTTCCGACCTGATCGCCTATCGCCGCCGCCACGACAATCTCGTGCGGATGACCGAGGCCGACACGATCCACAGCGAATTTGGCGGTGATTGGTCGATGCGCATCTTCACCGACGAGGTTCAGGGCGCCGAACATATCGCGCTGACCAAGGGCGATCTGTCGGGCGAAGAGCCGGTGATGGTGCGGATGCACGCGCTTGATCCGATGCTCGATGTGATCGGGGCCGGCCCGGCGGGCCGCACGCATGAATTTGGCGATGCGATGAAGATGATCGCCAACGAAGGGCGCGGCGCCGTGATCCTTCTGCGCGATCTGCACATGAAGCTGCACGCCCATGATCTCGCCTCGCCGCAGACGCTCCGCCAGTATGGTGTGGGGGCGCAGATCCTGTCGTCGTTGGGCCTGTCGCGGATCGTGCTTCTGACCAACTCGCCCAAGCCCAAGGTCATCGGCCTTGATGCCTATGGCATTGAAATCGTTGATACCCGCAAGGTTGAGGGGGATAACTGATGGCGGGAGCTTCTCACTACACCCTCGCGCGCCCCGCGTTTGACAAGCCGGTCAAGCTGCTGATCGTCGTTGCGCCCTATTACAAGGATATCGCCGACGAGCTGATCGCCGGAGCCAAGGCCGAGATCGAGGCCGCAGGCGGCACTTGGGATCTCGTCGAGGTTCCCGGTGCGCTCGAAGTGCCCACCGCCATCGGCATCGCCGAGCGGATGTCCAACTTTGACGGCTACGTCGCCCTCGGCTGTGTGATCCGGGGCGAGACCACGCATTACGACACGGTCTGCAACGACTCGAGCCGCGCTTTGACGATGCTCGGCCTGCAAGGGCTTTGCATCGGCAACGGCATCCTCACCGTGGAAAACCACGAGCAAGCCGCCGTGCGTGCCGAGGCCAAGGGGCAAAACAAAGGTGGCGGCGCGGCCGCTGCGGCCTTGCACCTGATCGCGCTCAGCCGTAAGTGGGGCCGCGCCAGCAAGGGCGTTGGCTTTACCGGAGAGATCCTCCTCGCGCGCGAGGGGAAAACGAGCGCATGACCAAATCCAAGACCGAACATCGCAAGATGAAATCCGCCGCGCGGCTTTACGCCGTTCAGGCGCTTTTCCAGATGGAGGCCTCGGGCCAGACCGTCGATTCCGTCATCCGCGAGTTTGAAACCTTCCGCTTTGGCGCCGTCTATGAAGGCGACGAGATGCAGGAAGGCGATGTGGAGACCTTTCGGGGCCTGATGGAAGGCGCTGTCAACGAGCAGGCCAGGATCGACCAGATGACGGATCGCGCCCTCGTGGCCAAATGGCCCATCGCGCGGATCGACCCGACACTGCGGGCGCTCTTTCGCGCCGCCGGTGCCGAGCTCATCGCCAAGGATACGCCGCCCAAGGTTGTGATTACCGAATTCGTGCAGGTGGCCGAGGCCTTCTTCGACGGCGGCAAAGAGCCCAAGTTCGTCAACGCCGTGCTCGATCACATGGCCCGCGAGGCGCAGCCCGAGGCCTTCTAGGCCTGCGGCAATTCGGGCATTGAAGCGCGGCCCGCTCGATCCTAGCTTTGAGACGAAAGCGAGGTTCCCATGCCCAAGCTCATCCGCCTCTACATCGTCAACGTCATCACCGGCTTCGGCCTCGCCGCGCTTCTCGTCGGGGCTATCCTCTGGCTCGACGTGGCGCATCTGCGGCATCTGGTGACAACCAGCGATCAGGGGCTATTGGCGCTGTTCCTCTTGTGGTTTTTCCACGGGATCGTGTTTGCGGGCGTGCAGTTTGCCATCGCCATCATGAACATGGCTGAAGATGATGAGCCGCGCGGCGGGCTGCGGCTTCCGGTGCTGAAACACGTCGTCGTGCGGAAAGATTAAGCCAGTTCAGCCTCTTCCTCTGCCGTCAACGCCCGCGACGGCACCCAAGCATAGCCGTTTTCACACAGGAGCACCGCTTCGCGCAGCCCATGCGGCTTGTTGGCGGGTGCCTGAAGGATCGTCGCGTCGTGCGCGTGGGCCTTGGCCGCCGCCACGGCAGTATCGGGGTCAGTCTCATAAAGTCTCAACTCGATCCCCGCGCCGCGTGGCCCTGCTTCGGGGAGGAGGGCTGCGAGGGGATGGTTGGCGAAGGTCGGATCGGAATGCAGCTGAAACACCTGCCTGCCATAGCGCAGGATCGCGAAATCGCGGCTTGGCTGATGGGCCTTCATGCCGAACACATCGCACAGAAAGGCCGCCATCCGCGGCACATCCCGCACGAGAAGGTTGAGGCCAAGGCCGGAAAGCGAACGCCCGAAATCGGGGGCGGATATCTTGTCGTAATCCATTTACCCTCTCACCGCGGGGTCAAAGTGGCGGGAACCGCGGCAACCGTGGACGTTTTATTCCCGAGGACCTGTTTTTACAGGTGGGCGCCAGATAATCAGGCCAGGGCCAGAACAGAGCCAGCTCCCTCGGATTTGCTTAAGGCCACTGGAATGTAACGCTTGGCACGAGAGGGGCAGAAACCCGCCACCGCCATAGGTAGGGCCGCACCCGCCGCGCCGCAAGATGGTTTCCCGTTCCCGCGACGCGAAATATATAGAGCGTTGGCTCTAATAATTTACAATCGCCGGCCACTCCGGAAGTAGAGAATTATTTCTAGAATAACTACAATAGAAAGATCAGAGCCGACTTTCAGGTTGTCTGTTTCCTCATTGGCTTTAGTCTTTGGCAAAAGCGCGGCAATTTGCGGGGGCTTTTGGGGCTTTCCATCGGGCTTGACCGATGTTCACTGTATGTTCATATCTAGGCTATGTCCGATACGACCGACATAGAGACCCTCCGCCCCGGCCAGCTTCTGGCGCGCGGGGTGTGTCGGCATCTCCTCAGCCATGATTTCGTGACGGTGGAAGAATTGGTGCCGACCACGGGCTTGCGCGTCGATGTCATGGCGCTTGGACCGAAGAGCGAGATCTGGGTGATCGAGTGCAAATCCAGCCGCGCCGATTTCCAGTCGGACAATAAATGGCAGGGCTATCTCGAATGGTGCGACCGCTTCTTCTGGGCGGTGGATGCGGATTTCCCGACCGATCTTTTGCCCGATGGCACGGGCCTCATCATGGCCGATGCCTATGGGGCAGAGATCTTGCGGATGGGGCCGGAGACGCCGCTCGCCGGGGCGCGCCGCAAGGTGATGCTACAGAAATTCGCCCGCCACGCGGCCCTGCGCCAGCACGCGGCCCGCGATCCGGCCTTCCGCTTTACTTCCGCCTGGTAACGGCCCGCGCGGCCTGAGCCGCAGCACGGAGTTCCTCGGCGATTTCTTCGGCTTCCTCGGGTTCAAAATCCATCGGGATCTCTTGCCCGCCCGCTTCGATGAAAAGCCGGACCATGCCGCTATCGGTCGGGCCGATCTGAAGATTGGCTTCGATGTCGCGCTCGGTGTTGATCCCCATGACTGGCCTCCAAGGGTTGTGCCTTGCGCCCCTATAGCGCCGGATCGCGGGCAGGGGAACCATCCTCTTGCGCTTGCCGCACTGCCTCCGTCAAATGGGGGCATGAGGGACGACATCATCATACGCGATCTGGAAGGCGGTGATGCGGGCTGGATTATTCAGCAGCACGCCGAGCTTTATGCCCGCGACGAGGGCTTCGACATGACGTTCGAGGCGCTTGTCGCTGAAATCATGGCTGATTTCATCCGCCGCCGCGATCCCGCCCGTGACCGCGCCTTCATCGCGGCAAGGGGTGCCGAGCGGCTCGGCTGTATCTTTTGCGTTGGAAAAGACGCGCGGACGGCCAAGCTGCGTCTGTTTCTCGTTGTGCCCGAGGCTCGCGGCCACGGCCTTGGCCGCCGCCTGATCGCCGCCTGCATGGATTGGGCCAAGGCGCAGGGCTACGCCCGGATGGAGCTCTGGACCCACCAAAGCCACAAGGCCGCCTGTGCGCTGTATGCGGCCCACGGCTGGCGTCTTGTGCGTTCGGAACCGGTCCAAAGCTTCGGCGTCGCGCTTGTCGAACAAAGCTGGGAAATTGAGTTCTGACGCTCTTGCATTAGGGGGGCGATGGCGCTACATCGCCTGCCAGTGCCGCCTTAGCTCAGTTGGTTAGAGCGCTGGATTGTGGATCCAGAGGTCTCCTGTTCAAGCCAGGAAGGCGGTACCATCTCCCCCCTAGTTGATCTCGATCTCTGCGAGCAGCGGCGCCCATCCCGCGCC
>JAHEBR010000288.1 GCA_024642185.1 Marivivens sp.
GAACAGCTGCAAGAGGGCGATATCCTCGTCCTCGCGCCCACCTCGCCCTGCGACACCGGCTATTTCGGCGACCTTCTGGCGACCTCGGCCATGGCCCGTGGCTGCCGTGGCCTCGTGATCGACGCCGGCGTGCGCGATATCCGCGATCTGACGAAGATGGGCTTTCCGGTCTGGTCCAAGGCCATTTCGGCGCAGGGCACGGTGAAGGAAACTTTGGGGAGCGTGAACGTTCCCATCGTCTGCGCGGGGCAAGCGATCGAGGCGGGCGATGTGATCGTGGCCGACGACGATGGTGTCTGCGTCGTGCGGCGGGCTGATGCGGAAGCCGTTCTTGCCGCCGCCGAGCAGCGCCTTGCCGCTGAAGAAGCCAAGCGGGCGCGGCTCGCTTCGGGCGAATTGGGCCTCGATATCTATGACATGCGGCCCCGCCTTGCGGAAAAGGGCCTCAAATATGTCTAGCGAGGGCATCCCCTGCCTCTGGATGCGGGGGGGGACCTCGAAGGGCGCCTATTTTCTCGCCTCCGACCTGCCGGCCGATCCGGCGGCGCGCGATGCGCTTCTCCAGCGGATCATGGGCTCGCCCGATCCGCGCCAGATCGACGGGATCGGCGGTGGCGATCCGCTCGCCTCGAAGGTCGCGATCCTTGCACCCTCGACCCGCGACGATGCCGATATCGACTATCTCTTCCTGCAGGTCTTCGTCGATCAACCTCTCGTCTCGGACAAACAGGGCTGCGGCAACATCCTAGCGGCAGTAGGGCCTGCGGCGATCGAACTAGGGCTCGTGTCTGCGACAGAAGGCACAACCGACCTGCGAATTCACATGGTCAACACCGGCGAAATTGCGCGTGCCCAAGTTCAAACGCCAATGGGCCAGGTTTGCTATGACGGAGCGGCCGCGATGGACGGCGTTCCGGGACAGCACGCACCCGTTGTGCTGTGGTTTGACAGCCTCGCCGGGTCGATGACCGGAGCCCTGTTGCCCACCGGTGATGTATTGACCCTGATCGACGGCACCCTCTGCACGCTGATCGACAACGGCATGCCCTGTGTCGTGATCCCTGCGGATGCCTTGGGGAAAGACGGCGACGAAACGCCCGCCGAGCTCGAGACAGACGCAGCACTTTGTGCCCGCATCGAGGCCATCCGCTTGAAGGCCGGACCCATGATGGGCTTGGGCGACGTCAAAGATCTCACGGTGCCCAAGATGATCCTTGTCTCTCGTCCCCGGCATGGCGGACTGGTGATGACCCGATCCTGGATCCCGCACCGTGTGCACAAATCCCTCGGCGTCTTTGCGGCAGTTTCGATCGCCACCGCCGCACTCTTGCCCGGCAGCGCAATTGCCGCGATTGCCACGCCGCCTGAACCAGACCAAAGGCGGTTCATGGTCGAACACCCCGCCGGGGCATCAGAAGTGTTCCTTGAGCGCGATCCATCCGGCAAAATCACCGCCTGCGGAATGGTGCGCACCGCGCGCAAGATCATGGCCGGGCACGTCTTTCCCGCGCCCGCCTCTCGCTAGACCCAAACTCTGTCTTGACTGAACCGAACTCCATTCCGATCGCGCACCTGTCCGTTTGGCCAAGGGCACAAATGCTCGGCATCGCGGACCTGACGTCTCGGACACGGCCGTTGAGCCCATAGCCCAAAAGATCAGTCATCATCCTCCTGCGGCAGAACCCGCGCCGCAACCTTGAGCGCCAGATCGCGATAAATCTGGGCGTGGGGGCTGTCGGGCTCTGCGAAGACGATGGGCTTGCCCGCGTCCGAGGTCTCGCGGATCGACATGTGCAGGGGCACAGCGCCGAGGAAGGGCACGCCGAGGCGCTCGGCCTCTTTCTTGGCTCCCCCATGGCCGAAGATGTCGGAGGCCTCGCCGCAATGCGGGCATATGAAGGTCGACATGTTTTCGATGATGCCGAGGATCGGCACATCCACCTGCTTGAACATCTTGAGGCCCTTGCGGGCGTCGATCAGGGCAAGGTCTTGCGGGGTCGAGACGATCACCGCGCCCTGAAGCGGAAACTGCTGGGCCATGGTCAGCTGCGCGTCGCCTGTGCCGGGGGGCATATCGAGGACGAGGATATCGAGATCGCCCCAGTTCACCTCGCGGGTCATCTGCATGAGCGCGGTCACGACCATCGGGCCGCGCCAGATGATCGGATTGTCCTGATCCATCATATAGCCGATCGACATGGTCTTGAGCCCGTATTGCTCGATCGGCATCACCCGTTCGTCGACGACCTCGGGGCGGTGCGACACGTTGAGAAGGCTCGGCATCGAGGGGCCGTAGATATCGGCGTCGAGAAGTCCGACCTGGAGGCCAAGGGAACGAAGGCCCAAGGCAAGATTGGCAGCTGTGGTCGATTTGCCGACGCCGCCCTTGCCCGAAGCCACGGCGACGATGGCGCGCACGCCGGGAATGGCCGCCGAATGGGGGCGCATATCGCGGCCCGGGGCTTCGGTCGGGCGATTTGCGCGCAGTTTCGGCGGCTCGGGCGCGGCAGGGGCGGACTGTCGCTCGGCGGTCATGACGACGAGGACGGTCTCGATTTCCTTGAGGCTCTTCAGCTGGTCCTCGACCATTGCGCGCAGCACATCGAGATCGCCGGTATAGCCCGCGGGCACGTTGATCGGCACGACGACTTTGGTCCCGTCGATATGGACCTCGTCCATCTTGACCATGCCTGCGTTCAGGATATCGGCCTTGAGCCCCG
>JAHEBR010000064.1 GCA_024642185.1 Marivivens sp.
CAAAGTGAACGCCCGCAGCCGCGCCGCAGGGTCAAAGACCTCTTCCACCTCCAGCCCAAGATCGGTCAGGGTCTCGGCGATCTCCTCGACCGAGGCTTCGGTGTCGAGGTGATCCTTCAGCCAGGACAGGGTGAATTTCATCGTGGGCGCTCCCGGGACTGTCGCCGCGCCAGTGCCTTCTACAGCGCCGCGCGGCGATGTCCACCGGGTCAGACGCAGGCGCAGCCGACCATGTAGGTGATCGTCGTCGTGGTCCAGAACAGCCGCGACCTGGGCACGATCGAAATCGGGATCGCCACCGGCGTGCAGGTGCCCGGCGGTGTGCAGGTGCCGGTACAGGTCATCACCGTGCCGGCATGCTGCATCGCCCGCTGCACCGCGCGATTGTACGACGTGCGCGCGCCGACGCCCGAGGCGGACAGGGTGAACACCGTCGTCGTGGGGCCGGTGCCGGTGCAGGGGATCCCGGCGGGCGGCGGCGTCGCCTTCTTGCGCATCTCCGACGATATCTGGTCATAGGCGACATAGACCGTGAACAGCGCGAACAGGACCGCCCCGATATTGGCCATCGCTCCGGCCGCCGCCACTTCGGCCGCACCGGCGCCGGCCGCCTCGCCGGCCGCCGCAGCCTCGGCCACCGCGGCGGCAAGCTCGGCCTCGCGGAACAGGGCCAGCGCGCCGAAGATGGCGTCCTTCTGCAGCAGGCCGCGCTGGGCCAGCCACATCAGCGCGCCCCAGATGATCTTGAAATCGCGCGCCGAGATGCCCGGCGGCAACAGCCGTCTGAGGTGATCGAGCATCCCGCGCGCCGTCAGCCCGCTGCCATTCTGCGCCATGGCCGTCAGGATGCGCTGCGTTTCGGCCGGCAGCGACGAAATCATTCTGGCAAACTCTTCCATATCCAAATCCTACTCGTAAAAAACGCGCTAAATGCCTCTCCACTCTAACACGCCAATTGCGCTGCGCATACCGCAGCAGAGGGCGTGATTTCCCGACCCGGCGCCCGGCGCCAATTCACCGGGCCGCCATCGCATTTCGAAACGGAAAAGCCGGTCAGCCCGCCGGCGCCCGCGATGTCGTCGGCGGCATCCATGGTGCGGCTTTCGGCGTCCCCCCGCGGCAACCAGGTGCAACGCAACCACGGGACGGCGGGCGGGGCGATGCGCGGCACGCGCGAGCGCCGAACCGTCGTCCCCCTAGCCCGCGTGCACCGCCGGCGCCTGCAACGCGCTGAAGCCATAGTGGCGCAGCCAGCGCAGGTCGGAATCGAAGAAGGCGCGCAGGTCGGGGATGCCGTATTTCAGCATGGCGATCCGGTCGATGCCCATGCCAAAGGCAAAGCCCTGCCATTCGTTCGGATCGACGCCCGCATTCTGCAGAACCTTGGGATGCACCATCCCCGAGCCGAGGATTTCGAGCCAGTCGTCGCCCTCGCCCACCTTGAGCGTCCCGCCCTCCCACGAGCAGCGGATATCGACCTCGGCCGACGGCTCGGTAAACGGAAAATGCGAGGCGCGGAAGCGCAGATCGACATGATCGACCTCGAAATAGGCTTTCACAAACTCCTCGAGGCACCATTTGAGGTTGGCCATCGAGATATCCTTGTCGATGGCAAGGCCCTCGACCTGATGGAACATCGGTGTGTGCGTCTGGTCGTAATCGGCGCGATAGACGCGGCCGGGCGCGATGATGCGGATGGGCGCGCCGTGCTTTTCCATGGTGCGGATCTGCACCGGCGAGGTGTGCGTGCGAAGGACGTGCGGCGGGCGGTTATCGCCCTCGGCGCGGTGCATATAAAAGGTGTCCATCTCGGCGCGGGCCGGATGGTGGCCGGGGATGTTCAGCGCGTCAAAGTTATACCAGTCGCTGTCGATCTGCGGGCCTTCGGCCACGGCAAAGCCCATGTCGGCAAAGATCGCGCTTACCTCTTCGGTGACCTGGCTGATCGGGTGGATCGTGCCCGTGCGGCGGTTGCGGCCCGGCAGGGTCACATCAAGCCACTCGCCGCGCAGCCGCTCGTCAAGGGCGGCATCGGCCAGCGCGGCCTTCTTGGCGGCAAGGGCGCTGTTGATCTCGTCCTTCAGCGCATTGAGCGCAGGGCCAGCCACCTGCCGCTCTTCGGGGCTCATGCCGCCCAGCTCGCGCATCTTGAGGCTGATCTCGCCCTTCTTGCCCAGCGCACCCACGCGCACATCCTCGATGGCGGCCTCGTCGGCGGCGGCGGCAATCAGGCCAAGGTATTTGCTTTTCAGATCGTCCATGTGTCGGGCGTCCTTGTTTATCTTGATGCGGTGCTATCCAACCGCGCCCTGCCCCGCAAGCGATCCGAGGCCCCTGTCATGCAAAAAGCCGCGAACCCCTGCGAGGGTCCGCGGCTTCGAAACTTTCACTCCGGTCCGGAGTTACGCGAGCGCGGCCTTCGCCTTGGCGACGATGGCGCTAAACGCTTCGGGCTCGTGCACGGCCAGATCGGCGAGAACCTTGCGGTCCACCTCGATGCCAGCCAGCGAGAGGCCGTTGATGAAGCGCGAATAGGTCATGCCTTCATCGACCGAGCGAACACCGGCGTTGATGCGCTGGATCCACAGGGCGCGGAAGTTCCGCTTGCGGACCTTGCGGTCGCGGGTCGCATACTGGTTGGCTTTGTCGACGGCCTGCTTGGCAACCTTGAAGGTGCGCGAGCGGCGATCGTAATAGCCTTTGGCCGCGTCAAGAATCTTCTTGTGACGGCGATGGGTGACGGTTCCACCTTTGGTACGGGACATCGTCTGGCCTCCTTAGCGGTCGTAGGGCATGTAGGACTTGACGATCTTCGCGTCGGGCGCGGAGAGGGTCGTGGTCCCACGAGCATCACGGATGAATTTGGTGGTGCGCTTGATCATGCCGTGGCGCTTGCCGGCCTGAGCGGTCAACACCTTGCCGGTGGCCGTCATTTTAAAGCGCTTTTTGGCGCTCGACTTGGTCTTCATCTTGGGCATTTCCATCTCCTCTTTCGAGTTGGTCTTACGCGCGACTCGGCATGCCACTTTGGCCGGTCTCGCGGGTTGAGCGCGCCGTATAGGTGGGCGCGGCAGCATTGGCAAGGGCTTTAGTTGATGTACTGCGCAATCACACGGACGAAAACATCTGGAATCGTATCAAAACCATAGGCATTGGGCCGCGCGTTCATCGCATAGGCCACCATCCCTCCGCCGATCACCAATAGGGCCACGGCCATACGCGGGCCGCGGCCTTCGGTAAAGGCGCTGATGATGGAAGGCGCGGCCAAACCGGTGACAACAAGCCCGATTACGAAAAACAGGTCTGGATCCAAGAGATCACCCTCCCTTTTCAGGTGGGGCAATCCTAGTCGTGATGGGAGCTGTAGATCAAACGTTCATCACAAGGTGCAACCCGCAGGATGTTGGTCGAACCGGGCGTGTTGAAGGGAACGCCCGCGGTCACGACGATCATGTCGGCATCGGTCGCAAGCCCTTCGGCCTTGGCGGCGCGCACCGCATTGACCACTGCCGATTTGAAGCGATCAACGTTCTCGGTGATCACACAGCTTGTCCCCCAGCTGAGGCACAGGCGCCGGGCCGTCTTTTCGATCGAGGTCAAGGCGATGATCGGCACACGCGGCCGTTCGCGCGCAACAAGTAGGGCCGTTGTGCCCGACTGAGTAAAACAGGCGATGGCCTTGATGTTCGTGGTCTCGGCAATCTCGCGGGCAGCAGCCACGATCCCGTCGGCCACGCTCTTGCGCGTGGCTTTTCGGCTGGCTTCGATGATCTCGGTATAGGTCGGGTCCGTCTCAACCTCTTTGGCGACGTTGGCCATCGTGGTCACAGCCTCGACCGGATAATCGCCCGCAGCGCTCTCGGCCGAAAGCATGATGGCATCGGCGCCTTCGTAGATGGCCGTGGCCACGTCCGAAACTTCGGCGCGCGTCGGCATCGGGCTTTCGATCATGGATTCGAGCATCTGGGTCGCCACGATCACAGGCTTGGCGGCTTCGCGGCACTTGCGCACGAGCTGCTTCTGGATCGGCGGCACGTTCTGCACGGGCAGTTCGACCCCAAGATCGCCGCGCGCCACCATGATGCCATCGGACGCGGCGAGGATCTCTTCAAAAGCTTTGACCGCAGCGGGCTTTTCGATCTTTGAGAGGATCGCCGCGCGGCCCTTGGCGAGATTGCGGGCCTCTTCAACATCGGCCGGGCGCTGCACGAACGAGAGCGCCAGCCAGTCGACACCCAGCTCGCAAACAAACTCAAGATCTTTGCGATCCTTGTCCGACAGCGCCGCAAGCGGCAGCACCACGTCGGGCACGTTCACGCCTTTGCGGTTGGAAATCGTGCCGCCAACTTCCACGATGCAATCGGCGAAATCGCGGCCGCAATCTTTCACGCGGAGCCTGATCTTGCCGTCATTTACAAGAAGCGCCGCGCCCGGTTCGAGCGCGTCAAAGATTTCCTTGTGCGGCAGGCGCACGCGCTTGTTGCTGCCGGGTTCGTCCTTGAGGTCCAGCCGGAAGGCTTGGCCGATAACCAACTCTTCCTCGCCATTCGCAAAGGTGCCGACGCGAAGCTTCGGACCCTGAAGATCGGCCAGAATGGCAATCGGCGAGCCGAGGTCCTTCTCGACCTTACGGATAATCGCATGGCGGGCGGCGATTTCGGAATGATCCCCATGGCTCATGTTGAGCCGGAACACATCGGCGCCGGCCTCGAAAAGCGCGCGGATCATTTCGTAATCATTGGACGCCGGGCCGAGCGTGGCCACGATCTTGACTTTGCGGTGACGTCTCATCGGACGGATCCTTATTGATACAGGGCTGGCGCTGTTATCGCTAACATCGCTCTTGGCGCCCTTATTGCGCAATTCACTTCTTTCGGCAACTAACCTATGTGCAGCCAATAGCAGAAGACAGAGTCAAACCGCCGCATGCAGAACGAATCCTTTGAAATCGTCGGAGAGAGACGCAACTCCCGCTGGCTTCTGAGCTGCGATCACGCCTGCAACCGGGTTCCCGATTGGGTTGGCAACGGCGATCTCGGAATATGTGCCAGCGATATGGAGCGCCACATCGCCTATGATGTCGGCGCCGCCGGCGTGACCCGGGCTTTGGCCGACCTTTTGAAGGCCCCTGCCGTCCTGTCGCGCTTCTCACGCCTCGTGATTGATCCCAACCGTGGCGAGGACGATCCGACCCTGCTGATGCGGCTCTATGACGGGACGATCATCCCCGCCAATCGCAACGCCAATCACGACGACCTCGAACTGCGCCTCAATCGGCTCTACCGCCCCTATCACGCCGCCTATGCGATGCTGGCGGCGGCGCGCGAGGACAAGGTGATCTGTGCGATCCACACCTTCACGCCCCAACTGCGCGGCCGCCTGCCGCGCCCCTGGCAGATCGGCATCCTGCATTCTCACCTCGACACCCGCCTCGCTGCGATGCTGATCGACCGTCTGCGGCAAGAGCCCGATCTCTGCGTTGGCGACAACGAGCCCTACAACGGCCACCTGCCAGGAGACGCGATCGACCGGCACTCGCTTCAGGCGGGCCGGCCGAATGTGTTGATCGAGATCCGCAACGACCTCGTGCGAACCCCCGAGGATCAGAGCGCCTGGGCCCAGCGCCTCGCCCCAATCCTGAACGAGGTGCTCGGGGCCAGCGGCCTCTAGCCTAGGCCGGCACGGCATGAGCCTGCGCCGAGTGGCGCTTGGCCGAAGCCGAGTTGCGGCCCACGATCGCGGGCGCTTCGTGGATCAGGCGGTCGTCGGTCAGGGCGTGCACCATGAAGAGCGCAAAATCCGTGCGCCGGGTCAGGTTGGACGCCAGAACCGGATCGCCCACATGGCGCGACCAGACCGGCAAGCCTTCGCTTTCGCCTTCCTCGAGGTCCGAGCCGCGCACGACTGTCCAGAGCCTGTCGGAGGCAAAGATCATGTCGGTTGCGCGGATCTGGTCCTTGATGTCGACGGCACGGAAGAGACGCGCCAAGGCGCCGAAGATCGCAACGAAGGCCTTGAGTTTGACAGGATACTTGTCCTTGCCGTCCCGCGTGATGTGCCAGCCGCAGGAGAAGATGAGCCGCGCCCCGGGGGCGGCACTGTCGAGAACGGCGCTGGCCGTGCCGCTGGCATAGTTGTTGACGCCCCAAGGCGCGAGGACAGTCAGCACACCGTCACAACCGCGCAAGGCGCGGGCGATGGTGGGACGGCTGTCGGTGCGTCCGGTAAAGAGCGTGATCCGGTCGCCAAACCGGGCGAGTTTGTGGGCGCTTTCCGGGCGGCAGACGCCGTTGACCTCATAACCGAGCGACAGGGCGTGTTCGGCCATATACTGCCCGAGCTTGCCGGAAATGCCGATGATGCAAATACGTTTCATGGAAGGGTTCCTCGGATTGGAGAGAGGGGCGCGGGCATTTCCGCCCGCGCTTTGGGCTCAGGCGCGGCGCGGGCCACGGATGATGAGCCAGAGGGCAAAGCCGATCTCGGCGACCGAAACGACGATCAACAGAAGCCCGGTCAGATCGCCCAGCATCGAACCATCGGGCGTGGTGAACTTGTTGATGCTGTCGAAAAGGTAGCCGAAGGAACCAAGGCTCATCGCGTGGCCGAGAAGGCGCGGATAGAGGCCCGAACGCGCCACGAGTTGGCCGAGGATCAGCAGGTGCACCCAGAAGAACAGCTGCCAGATCATGATGCCGGTCGCGTGCATCTCGAGAAGTAGGAGGCCGAGGGCCGCACGGGTTTCTTCGGCCAGACCGGTGACGACGCCTTCGGCAAGCGCCTGTGCGCCGGCATAGAAGAACAGCATCGTCGCCATGACCGCGACCATCAGAAGCCGCGCCAGAGCGGCAGCAACGCTGAGCGTATGGTTCACATGGCGAAACATGAAGTAGAGCATGGTCGTGGCCCCAAGCTCGGCCAGCATGACCGCCACATCGCCGGCAACCCCGGCCCTGAACAGGCACCATTCGCGGGCAATCGCCGCGAGAGAGGCCGCGCCATCACCGGGGGTGAAAAGCTGGCTCGGGACATAGAGGATGGCGAAGAACCCCGCCACGGCGATGATCGCATAGAAAAGCCCGGTAACTCGGGCATAGCCCCGCGACAGCGGGTCGGTGAGGAAGTTCATTTCAAGTCTCCTTGTTCAGGCAAGCCTTCACCGGTCCGACGGGGCGTCTTGCCCGCCGGTTGGCTCAAGCTGTGATGTCGATATCCGCCCCCGACTTTGGCGCGGTGAGCACGTCATAGGCCAAGTCCATTCCATAGGAAATTGACCTATGTTGCCGATCTGTTATGCATAAACGCATGGATTGGCGGTCAGTGAAATTCGATTGGAACCGGGCAAGGGCGTTTCTCATCACCGCCGAGGAAGGTTCGCTTTCTGCTGCGGCACGCGCGCTTGGCATGGCGCAACCTACGCTCGGGCGTCAGGTCGATGCGCTCGAGCAAGAGCTTGGCGTCGTCCTCTTCGAACGTTTCGGGCGCGGCCTTCAGCTGACCCCGGCCGGCCACGAGCTTGTCGCCCATGTGCGCGAAATGGCCGATGCCGCGAGCCGGTTTTCCATGTCGGCCTACGCCCAGAACGAGGCGATGGACGGCAATGTCACGATCTCGGCCTCTGACCTATATGCCGGAACCCTCTTGCCCCCCATTCTGCAAGAGCTGCGGCAAGCTGAACCCCGGATCACGGTCGAGATCATTTCCGACAATTCCGCCGCCGACCTGATGCGGCGCGAGGCCGATATCGCGATCCGCAACTTTCGACCGACCGAGCCCGATCTCGTGGCGCGTCGCCTGCGCGAGGCGGCGGCGCGGTTCTATGGCACGCCCGACTACATCGCCTCGCTCGGTCCGCTGCACGGCCTTGCCGATCTGGCCAAGGCCGACATCATCGGGCCGCAGGAAACAGAAACCTTTCTCGCCGCGCTGAACCAGCTTGGTATCAAGGTCAGCAAGGCCAATGTGCGCCTCAGCTGCTCAAGCTATATGGCGATGTGGGCGATGGCCAAGCTTGGGCTGGGCCTCGCCATGATCGACGAGCGTGTGGGCGACGCCGATCCGGAGATGGCGCGCGCGCTCAAGGATCACGCGGCCTTCGCCTTTCCGGTCTGGCTGGTGGCGCACCGCGAGATTCACCGCAGCCGCCGTTTGCGCTTTGTCTTCGATTTCCTCGCCGAACGCCTGCGCTAGTCGGCCGCTCTGGCAATAGCGGCGATGAGGGCCTAGATGCGGAGATGAATGAGAATGGAGCCCCCGATGGACGACCAGACCCGTATCGAGATCGAAGCCGCCGCTTTCCGCACCCTGCGCCATCATCTGATGGAAAAGCGACCCGATGTGCAGAATATCGACCTGATGAACCTTGCCGGTTTCTGCCGCAACTGCCTGTCGCGCTGGTATCAGGAGGCCGCCAACGAGCGCGGCATCGAGATGACAAAGGACGAGGCCCGCGAAATCTACTACGGAATGCCCTACGACGACTGGCGGGCGCAGAACCAGACCGAGGCGGGCCCCGACAAGCAGAAGGCGTTTGAAAAGGCCTTTGCCGAGAACGTGGGCAAGAAAGACTAGGCTCCGCTCCGCCGCACATCGCCTGTGCGGGAACAGCGCCTGTTCGCACCGCCTTTTGGGGCCTATCTTCTGTTCCAGTTTCAGAACGGACGGAGGCCCCAAATGTCGGGCAGATTACCTACCTATTTCATTTCCCATGGCGGTGGGCCGTGGCCTTGGCTTCCGCCGATGCGGCGGCAGCTTGCCAATCTTGAGGTTTCGCTGAAACGGATGCCGGAAGAGATCGGCGTGAAACCGAAAGCCGTTCTCGTCATTTCCGGCCATTGGGAGGGCGCGGATTTCGCGGTGATGCACTCTGCGAACCCGCCTATGATCTACGATTACTCAGGCTTTCCGGACGAGACCTATCAGATCGTCTATCCCGCCCCCGGCGCGCCGGAACTGGCCGAACGGACTGCAGGCCTGATCTCGGCGGCTGGCCTGCCCGCGCATCTCGACGATGCTCAGGGCTTTGACCACGGCACCTTCGCGCCGCTTTATGTCATGTATCCCAAGGCCGATGTGCCGGTCTATCAGGTCTCGATGAAGCGCGGCTATGATCCTGCCCTTCATTTCGCCCTTGGCCGCGCTCTTGCGCCCCTGCGCGACGAGGGTGTTTTGATCGTCGGCTCGGGCCTCAGCTATCACAACCTGCGCCTTTTCGGGCCGGGCGCGAAAGAGCCCTCTGCGGGCTTTGACGCATGGCTCGGCGATGTAATGGCGATGGCGCCAACCGAGCGCACCGCCGCCCTGATCGACTGGGAAAACGCGCCCTATGCCCGCATCTGCCACGCCCGCGAGGATCACTTCGTGCCGCTCTTCGCCGCCCTAGGTGCTGCCGAAGGGGAAAAGGCCACGCGGGTCTATCACGACACTGATCTTTTCGGTGGCGTGACGGCTTCGAGCTACCGGATCGGCTAGACCGCGGCCTTGCGGCTTTCGTCGAGGTAGATCTCGCGCAGGCGGGTGGCGACGGGGCCGGGCGCGCCATTGCCCAGCGCCACGCCGTCGATCTCGACGACCGGCAGAACAAAGGCGCTGGCCGATGTGATGAAGGCCTCGTCCGCGCCCTGCGCCTCGGCCACGGTGAAGGCCCGCTCCTCGACCTCCATCTGCGCCTCGCGGGCAAAGCGGAGAACGGCGGCGCGGGTGATGCCGTGCAGGATATCGCTCGACAGATCGCGGGTGATGATCTTGCCGCCCTTGACGATATAGGCGTTGTTCGAGGTGCCTTCGGTGACCTTGCCATCCTCGACAAACCACGCATCATCAACGCCCGCCTTCTTGGCCATCATCTTGCCCATCGAGGGGTAGAGAAGCTGGACGGTCTTGATGTCGCGGCGGCCCCAGCGGATATCGTCGATGCTGATGACCTTGAGGCCCTTCTTGGCGGTTGGATTGTCGGCAAGGCCGGGCTTGGCTTGGGTGAAGAGAACGATGGTCGAGGGCGTCTTGTCCGGATCGGGGAAGG
>JAHEBR010000289.1 GCA_024642185.1 Marivivens sp.
GGCCAAAGCCGCGGGCCGCTGCACGGGCTGCCCTATGGTCTGAAAGACCTCTTCGACACCAAGGGTGTCAGCACCGGCTGGGGTGCGGAGCCCTATGCGGGGCGCGTGCCCGAGAGCGACGCCAGCATCGTCACCAGCCTGCGCGCGGCAGGGGCTGTGCTGATCGGCAAGACCTCGGTCGGGGCGCTCGCCTATGGCGACAAGTGGTATGGCGGGGTTTGCCGCAATCCGTGGAACCCGGCGGAAGGTTCGAGCGGATCGTCAGCGGGCTCGGCTTCGGCGGTGGCGGCGGGGCTTTGCGCCTTTGCCATCGGCACCGAAACGCTTGGTTCCATCGTCTCGCCGTCGGAGCGCTGCGGCACCACCGGCCTGCGCCCGACCTTTGGGCGGATCAGCCGGGCCGGGGGCATGGCGCTTTGCTGGTCGCTCGACAAGGTGGGGCCGATCGCCCGCGGCGTGGCCGATTGCGCGCTGGTGGCCGAGGCGCTTCATGGTGCCGATCCGGCCGACCGCGACAGCCTGAGCGCGCCCTTCGGGGCAAACCTTTCCCGCGCGCCCAAGGGGCTGCGGCTGGGCTATCTCAAGGGCACGCTCGCGGCCGCGCGGCCAGGGCTGAAAAGCGCAGGCGAGGCGGCCAAGCCGGGGATCGGCGCGGCGCTCTCCGCGCTTCAGGACATGGGGTTCGAGCCAAAAGAGGTGGCGCTGCCCGATCTGCCTTACGAGGCGCTCAACAACGTGGTGCTGGCCGAAGCGGCGGCGGCCTTCGAGGATCTGACGCTCACCAACCGCGACGACGAGCTTGGCTGGCAGGACGATGCCGCCTGGCCCAACCTCTTCCGGGCGGCGCACCTCCTTTCGGCGGTCGATCATGTCCAACTTGATCGCCTCCGCACCCGCGTCATGCAGGCGCTGGATACGCTCTTCACCGAGGTCGACGTGCTCGTTGGCCCGCCCTTCGCCGGGCCGATGCTCATCGCCAGCAACTTCACCGGCCACCCTTGCCTGCATCTGCGCGCGGGCTTCACCGAAGAGAAAACCCGCGCAGGCGGGACGCTGAGCGTGGGCGGCAACAAGGCCCCCGGCGCGGCCAAGGGCAAGTTCCGCGTGCCGCATGGCGTCTCGCTCTGGGCCGGTCTCTATCGCGAGGACCGGCTTCTCGAAGTGGGGCAGGCGCTGGAAAAGGCGCTGGGCGTCGCCGCCGAGCGCCCGAGAGGGTTTTAGGTCCGCACGCCCGCAAAACGGCTCTGCCAGTCTTCGCGCTGCTCATCCGTGATCTTGGCGAACAAAACGTCGGGCACGGTGAAGGCGTGGCCCGCGGGCAGGCCCGCGAGGAAGCCCGCGATGTCTTCGGGCCAATCGGCGCCCTCGGCATTCATCGCGGCCAGCATCGTCTCCGAGGCATCGGGGATGAACGGGGCCGAGAGAACGGCATAAAGGCGGATCAGGTTGAGCCCGAGGCGCACCTGCATGGCGGCTTTCTCGGGGTCGTCCTTGAAGGTCGACCACGGGGCGGCCGATTGCAGATATTCGTTGCCCGCAACCCAGATCGCCCGCAATTCGGCCGAGGATTTGCGAACCTCCATCGCGTCCATCATGCCCTGATAGGCGGCAACGCGGGCTGTGAGGTCGGCGATCAGCGCCTCTTCCTGTGCGCCATAGGCGCCGCCCTCGGGGACGACCTCGCCAAACTTGGAGCGGCAGAATTTGGTGATGCGGCTGACGAAATTGCCCAGAACGTCCGCCAGATCCTTGTTCACCGAGGTCTGGAAATTGTCCCATGTGAATTCGGCATCCGAGCTTTCGGGCGCGTGGCTCAGGAGCCACCAGCGCCAATAGTCGGCGGGCAGAATCTCCAGCGCCTGATCCATGAACACGCCGCGCCCGCGCGATGTGCTGAACTGGCCGCCGTCATAGTTCAGATAGTTGAACGACTTGATGTAATCGACCAGCTTCCACGGCTCGCCCGAGCCGAGGATCGTCGCGGGGAAGGAAAGCGTGTGGAACGGCACGTTATCCTTGCCCATGAACTGGGTATAGGTCACGTCCTCGGCGCCCTTGTCGGTGCGCCACCAGCGTTCCCAATCGGTGCCTTTGCCCGCATCGACCCATTCCTGCGAACAGGCGATGTATTCGATGGGCGCGTCGAACCAGACGTAGAAGACCTTGCCTTCCATGCCCGGCCAATCTTTCTCGCCGTCCTTGACGGGAATGCCCCAATCAAGATCGCGGGTAATGCCGCGATCCTGCAGGCCGTCGCCATCGTTGAGCCATTTCTTGGCGATCGAGGTGGTCAGGATCGGCCAATCTTTCTTGGAGTCGATCCACGCCTCAAGCTGATCCTTCAGCGTCGATTGGCGGAGATAAAGGTGCTTGGTCTCGCGCATCTCAAGGTCGGTCGAGCCGGAGATGGTCGAATGCGGATTGATCAGGTCAACCGGATCAAGCTGCTTGGTGCAGTTGTCGCACTGGTCGCCCCGCGCGCTTTCAAAGCCGCAGTTGGGGCAGGTGCCCTCGATATAGCGGTCGGGCAGAAAGCGGCCATCGGCGTGGGAATACATCTGCGTCTCACTCACCTCGCGAATGAGGCCCGCCTCGTGCAAGCGGCCCGCAAAATGCTGGGTCAGCTTGTGGTTCTGGGCCGAGGACGAGCGGCCGAAATGATCGAACGACAGGCGAAAGCCCTTGGCGATC
>JAHEBR010000290.1 GCA_024642185.1 Marivivens sp.
AAAGCTGTATCGCAAGGTGAACAATCGCCAGCTTCTGCCGCGGCGCGGGTTTTGGGCCGGTTCGGGAAATCCGAGCCGTGAAGGAGAGCGGCGAGAGGCTATTCGACGGAAAACGCCTGCGCCTTACGCATTTCGGCCGCGGAAACAGGCGCGCCGTTCTGACCTTCGACTTTCTTCGCAAGAATCGTGAAGGGTTTGGCGAGGTAGGTCCGTCACAGAGTTTGCGGCGATGGGGCTGGGATCAGATCTCGCTGCGGAGCGCCCGCAATGACTGGTTTATCAACAGCGAAACAGAGGCGATGGAAGGTGCGCTGGCCGCGGCCTGCGCGAGATTTGAAACGGTTGCGGCGATCGGGTTTTCAATGGGCGGCTATGGCGCCCTGCGGTTTGCCAGGAGTGCCGGAGCCAGACGTGTTATAGCCGTATCGCCGCAGGTCTCGATCCATCCTCGAGCGGTCCCTTGGGACAAACGGTATCACAGGAATGCGGCCGAGTTCGAACCACGTCTTGGCGCGCTTGGTCCGCGCTCCGATGGCAATCTGGAGGGAATGGTCATTTTCGATCCCTTTGTGCCATTCGACCGCCGCCATGTGCGTCGGATCCTGGAGCTATATCCGCGGCTCCGGCCCGTCGCCCTACCTTTTGGCGGCCACCCGGCGTCTGGCATCCTGAGGGCATCAGGCCAAGCCGGGCTCTTGATGGAGATGCTCGCTCGCGACGGCGGCCCCGAGGTGCATGACCTGCGAAACGCCTATCGCGAGATCCGTCGAGGCGAACCCACCTATCTCATTGCGCTTGCCCGGCGCGCTTTGAACCGTCATACGCGGGTTGCGGACTGGGCTCTGAGCCGCCTGGAGGAAATGGACACAGATGGCGGATCGAACCCGCTTGACGCCGGACAGGAATCCTCTTAGGACGCCCAGACTGAATTCGCGGCCCTGCGATCCATGCAGGGCCCTTGCCGTTTGACAGGGCCCCCCGATCTGGGGCTGGGCCCAAAAGACAAGGATACGAGATATGTCGCGCCGCTGCGATCTGACCGGAAAAGGGCCGATGTCTGGCAACAACGTCAGCCACGCCAACAACAAGACCCGCCGCCGCTTCCTGCCCAACCTGCAGGACGTGTCGATGCAGTCCGACATTCTGGGCCGCACCTTCAAATTCCGCGTGTCCTCGGCCGCCCTGCGCACTGTCGACCACCGCGGTGGTCTTGATGCGTTCATGGCCAAGGCCAAGGACGACGAGCTTTCGGCCGAAGCGCTGAAGGTCAAGAAAGAGATCCTCAAGGCTCAGGCTGCCGCCTGATCCGGGTGATCCTCGCGCTTTCGAGCCCGGCCTTTGGCCGGGCTTTTGCGTTATGGGGAGCGTCGATATGGCGCTTTCTGCTCTCCGCCGAAAGTGATAGGCGAGAGATGAAATGACCCGACTTCGTTCCACCTTTACGGTTCTGTTTGCGGCCCTGCTGATCCTCACGTTCCAGCAGATGGCCGCAGCGCGTGGTATGGCGCCAGCTGTTGACGAAGCGGTTCTGTGCCTCGGGGGGGTTCAGGTTTCGGTGCCTGTAGATGCCACCGGAGCACCTGTCGAGCCGAGCCACTTCTGCCCCGATTGTATCGTCCATGTGGTCGCCGATTCGGGAAGCTGCGAATTTGGCGTCTCTGCGAGAGCGATTGCTCCGGCTGACTTCGCGGCGGATGACAGCTTTGTCGCTGCCGCCTCGCGGCCCCAAACTCTTCGCGCCCGAGGGCCTCCGTCCCTCGTCTGACCTTCGCACTGAAACTCAGACAATAGGATAGAAAATGACCCTCAAATCCCTCTTCGCGGCCGTCGCCGCTACCCTACTCTTTGCCATGCCGGTTTCGGCGGGCGAGATGATGATCCACCACACTTATGCCATTTCGAATTCGCCGATGGCTGGGGCCGCCTTCATGGTCGTCCACAATATGACAGACGAGGATGACCGTCTGATCGACGCCCGCTCTGACGCCGCGCAGCGCGTCGAACTTCATACCCATATCGCCGGCGAAGACGGCGTGATGAAGATGGTTCATGTCGAGGAAGGCTTCGCCATCCCGGCTGAGGGCGAAATCATGCTCGAGCGCGGCGGCAAGCACGTCATGTTCATGGGCCTCAACAGCGCCTGGAAAGCAGGCGACGTGATCGTCCTGACCCTCGTTTTCGAAAAGGCGGGTGAGATCACGATCGAGATCATCGTCGGCGATGCGCCGACTGATGGCATGATGGATCACGGCTCGATGGACCATTCGTCTATGGATCATTCCATGATGAGCAGCGACAGTTCGTCCTCACCCAGCAACTGAGTGATCAGAGCGGCGGCTTCAGCCTTGGGGTCGCCGCGCTAGGCTTTGCACATCGCCTCAGCCATCGAGACAAAGTTGCGATAGCGTTCCCAGAAGGCTTCGCTGGCAGAACTATCCGACATTCGCGTCGATTGCGCCTTTTCGGGATCGGCGAAAAACTCGGCTGCGCGGGCTTGATCCGAAGCGCCGAGGGTTTGGTTCGCCGCCGCTTGGACACAGGAACAGAGTGCGCCGTTGGCGCCCGAACGCCCTGCTGCCATGCAAGCGCTGCCGAGTGGTCCGCTGGCCGAGCCACTGACGCGCCCGCCCGAGCCCCCGCAGGAACTCAGGATCACGAGCGCTACCACCGCCAAAATCCAACGCATC
>JAHEBR010000065.1 GCA_024642185.1 Marivivens sp.
TTGGCGCTCGGCACCGCGACCCGCAGATCGCAGGCCAAGGCCATGCCGAAGGCGCCGCCTGCGAGCGTTCCGTTCAGGGCCGCGATGGTCAGCGCCGGAAGCGCGGCGATCGCGCCCGAGAGCCGCTCCCACACCGGATCGGTGGCAAGGCCGGCGCGGGCTTCGTCAAGGTCGGCTCCGGCGCTGAAGACCTTGCCCTTGCCTGTCAGGATCAAGACCTTCGCCTCAACGGCCTCCTCGGCGATCTCCGCCAGCCGCAAGAGCATCCCGCGCGTCAGCGAGTTGGCCTTCTCGGGGCGGTTGATCGTGACGATCCAGAGGCCGCCCTCTTTCTCAAGCTCGATCATATGAGGCCGACCCGTTTGCGGATGCCTTCCTCGCGCAGCGACACGTCCTTGCCGAGAAATTCGTCCGCATCCGGCCCGCACATCCACAGAAGCGCCTCGGCCGGCCATTCGGGCGGGATATGCACCGACCAGTCGAGCCGCGCCACATGGCTTACGCCGCTGTCTTTGATCGTGCGCTGCATGTCGGTCGCCACCGTTCCCGGCGAAAGGCCGAGGATGCGCAACCCGCGCGGCCCGTATTCGACATGGCCGCACCGGGTCAGCATATAGGCGCCCGCTTTGGACGCGCAGTAGGCCGACCAGCCATCGACGGCATTATGCGCTGCGCCCGACGAGACGGTGATGATGGTGCCGCTGCCCTGCTTGAGCATCGCGGGCGCAGCAGCCTTCATCCCGTTGAAAACGCCCTTGAGGTTGATGTCGATCACCTTGCCCCATTCCTCTGGATCGGCCTCCTCAAGAGGCCCGAGCGGGCCGATCACTCCGGCATTGGCGATGAAAACATCAAGCCGCCCGAAAGCCTCGACAGTTGCCTCAACCGCAGCTTTGACCTGAGAGAAATCCCCCACATCGCAGGCGATGGCCTGTGCGCCCCCGCCAATCTCGGCGGCGATGCGCTCGATCTCTGCCGTGCTCCGCGCCGCCAGCATCACCTTGGCCCCTGCCTTGGCGAAGGCCCGCGCCGCCGCCTCGCCGATGCCTCGGCTGGCGCCCGTGATCAATACGCTCTGTCCTGTCAGCTTCATCTTGTCCCTCTCCAGCATCAGCGAACCATTGCCCGCCACATTTCATCAGCTTGACCCCGGGGGCAAGGCATTGGAACCTGCGGCAAAGTTTGCAGAAAGGTCTTTCATGCCCCGCGCCCGAAAATATCTCCTGGCGGCCACTTCAATTCTCGCGCTCGTCGCCAACTCCGCAGCCTCGGATGTGAGCGCCGTCGAGGTTTGGGAGAACTGGAGAGACCAACTCAGCATCAGTGGCGAGAACCATGTTGTGATTGGGAATCTTTCCCAGTCGGGCAAACGACTGACCGTCGAGGGGATCGAGCTTCGTCAGGGATCAGACGATGCCTCATCTCTCGTCGAAATTTCGGAAATGACGTTCACCGAAAATGGTGATGGCACTGTGACCGTGACGCTGCCAAACCTTATCCCGATCACCTTCAGCCCTAACGACGACCCCGAAGGCAACCATATCGAGATGGCGCTGATGCCGGTCAATGCCTCGATGATCGTCGGTGGCACGGCCGAGGCTATGACCTTTGATTTCACTGCCGACCGGATCACGCTTTCGGCCAGCGAACTCGTCGAAAACGGCGACGTCGTTCCGGCGGATATTCTCTTCAACGCCAACGGGTTATCCAGCCATTGGATCCACACCGCGGGCGACATGAAAGATATCTCCTATGCCCTTGATGCGCGTTCGTTCGAAGTGCTGATCGGCATCGACGATGGCTCTGGCCGGATCGACCTGAGCGGCCGTGCGTCGGATATATCCGCTACCGCATCAGGCCGGATGCCGAATGCCAATTCTGCCGGATCAATGGCAGATTTCCGAGATCAGGGCGGCCATCTGAGCGCGAATTTCTCCAGCGGACCAAGCACAGTTGTCCTCGCTGTTAACCAAGATGGAGAGGCGACCGACATCGTCTTGGGCTCGGCCGGCAACCGTTTCGACATGAACATCACGGCCGAGTCGATCGCGATGGGCTCGGAAAGCACGGATCTGACGATCGGTCTCGCCGGCGATGCTCTGCCCTTCCCGATCAACCTCACGGCTCGGACGCTCGGGCAGTCCTTCACCTTCCCGGTGCTGGCAACCGAAGGCCCAATGCCGATGGGGATGAGCCTTAATGTCCACGGTCTGGCACTTGACGACAAGATCTGGGCGATGCTCGATCCTTTCGGGGCGGTTCCGCACGAACCGCTGACGCTGCAGTATACGATAGATGGCACGGCGCGGCTTCGTTACGACCTGAGCGATTCTGATCGAATTCAGAAGGTCGCAGAGGGCGAGACCCCGTTCGAAGTCTTCTCGGCCAATATCTCGGGGCTGAGGCTGGCGTTCGCGGGCGCCGAGTTGACCGGCGAGGGCGCCTTCACCTTCGACAACGCCGATACAGACACTTTCCCCGGAATGCCGCGTCCGCAGGGCCACGCGCGGCTCGAAGCGGTCGGGCTTAATTCGATGTTCGACAGGCTCGCCGCCGTCGGCCTTCTCCCGGAAGAGCAGCTCATGGGTTTCCGCATGATGCTTGGAATGTTTGCTGATGTGATCGGCGACGATCACCTCGTCTCCGAGGTCGAGATCAACCCGACCGGCCAAATCTTCCTGAACGGGCAGCGCCTCCGCTAGCGGGCTTGCGGGCGAGGTCCGCAGGCTCTACCTCAGGGGCGAGGAAAGGATCCCGCATGACCCAGACGCTCGCCCATCTGACCGAAATGATGCTTGCCGCCGCCCGCAAGGCCGGGGCCGAGGCCGCCGATGCGCTGGCGGTCGAGGGGACTTCGGTCAGCATCGACGTGCGCTCGGGCAAGCTTGAACACGCCGAGCGGTCGGAGGGCACCGATATCGGGCTGCGGGTGATCATCGGCAAGCGGCAGGCCTGTGTCTCGTCTTCGGATGTCCGGCCCGAGACCATCAACCAGATGGCCGAGCGGGCCGTCGCCATGGCGCGGCTTGCGCCCGAAGACCCGACCACCGGCCTTGCCGATCCTTCCGATCTGGCAACCGACCGCGATGTGTCGCGTCTCGATCTGTCCGATCCCACCGCCGATCCCGATCCAGCCCAGCTTCAGGATGACGCGGCCCGCGCCGAAGCGGCAGCACTTGTGGTCAAGGGGGTGAGCCAGGTTCAATCAGCCTCTGCCGCCTTTGGCCGCCGCTCGGTCTGGCTTGCCGCCAGCAACGGCTTTTCGGCGGGATACGAGCGTAGCGACCGGTCCATTTCCTGCGTTGCCATCACCGGCACCGGCACCGGCATGGAGCGCGACTACGATTATGACAGCCGCATCTTTCAGGCTGACCTTCGCGCGCCCGAGGAAATCGGCACCTCCGCCGCCGAGCGCGCCGTCGCCCGCTCTGGCCCGCGCAAGCCCAAGACAGGGGCCTATCCGGTCCTCTTTGACGAGCGGATCGCAAATTCGCTGATCGGCCATCTCCTTTCGGCCATTAACGGGGCGATGATCGCCCGCGGCTCTTCGTGGCTTCGCAACGCGATGGGCGAGCAGATCTTGCCCCAGGGACTGTCGATCATCGAAGACCCGCATCGGGCCCGCACTTCGGCCTCGCGGCTTTTCGATGCCGAGGGCCTGCCGACCGCCCGCCGCGCCATTGTCGAGAACGGGATCCTCAAGACATGGACGCTCGATCTGGCCACAGCCCGCAAGCTTGGGCTGGAAAGCACGGCGAGCGCGGCGCGCGGCACCACTGCTCCGCCTTCGCCGTCCGCGACCAACATCGCGCTGACGCAGGGCGACAAGAGCCGTGATCAGCTGATCGCCGAGATGGGAACCGGCCTTCTCGTCACATCGATGATCGGCTCGACCATCAACCCCAACACCGGCGATTATTCCCGTGGCGCATCGGGTTTCTGGGTCGAAAACGGCGAAATCGCCTATCCGGTCAACGAATGCACCGTGGCCGGAAACCTGCGCGATATGCTGATGCGGATCACACCGGCCAATGATGGCCGCGTGCATCTTTCGCGGGTTGTCCCGTCCTTGCTGGTTGAGGGGCTGACCCTTGCCGGCGAGTGATCTCGCCCTTCTGAAAGAAGCCGCCCGCGAGGCCGGCGTCATCGCCCTGCGCCATTTCCGTGCATCGCCCGAAGTCTGGGACAAGCCAGGCGGCGCCGGCCCCGTTTCCGAGGCCGATCTCGAGGTCGACCGGATGCTCCGGCACGAACTCTTGGCCGCGCGTCAAGGCTACGGCTGGCTTTCCGAAGAGACTGACGATGATCCTGTGCGCCTTAGAACAGAGCGTCTGTTCATCATCGATCCGATTGACGGCACCCGCGCCTTCCTTGAAGGGTCAGAAGATTGGGCGATCTCGATGGCAACAGCCAGAGCGGGACGGATCACCGCTGGCGTTGTCTATCTTCCGGCGCGCAAGCTGATGTTTGCCGCCCATCGCGGCGGTGGCGCGACCCTCAACGGCAAACCGATCTCTGTCGCCGATGATCGCCCCCTTGAGGCGGCAGACATCCTCGCCACCCGCCCGAATTTCGCGCCCGAGCACTGGAAGGCAGGCAGCCCGCCCCCTGTGCGCCGCTCGTTCCGCTCTTCGCTGGCCTATCGGCTCTGCCTTGTGGCCGAGGGGCGGTATGACGCGATGCTGACCCTGCGCCCGGCCTGGGAATGGGACATCGCCGCAGGGAGCCTGATCGTCACCGAAGCCAAGGGGCAGGCGACAGATCGCGTTGGCCAGCCGCTGATATTCAACAGCCCCGGCGCCCAGATCGATGGGCTGGTTGCGGGCGGCCCGGCCCAATCCAAACTAGTCGAACTTTTGGCCCGCCCCACCTCGGCTTGACCCCCCAACGCTTTTGCGTAGTTTGGCGCCAACCATTCAGAAACGGAGTTGATCATGAGCCAGCGTCTTCATCTTGTCTTTGGCGGTGAATTGGTCGATCCGTCCAAGACCAAATTCAAGGACATCAACAATATCCATATTGTCGGGATGTTCCCCGATTATGATTCAGCCCATAGCGCCTGGAAAGCCGAAGCCCAGCGCACTGTCGACGATGCGCACACGCGGTATTTTATCGCCCATCTCCACCGCTTGCGCGACGAAGACGCCGAAGCTTCGACGACCGAAGAGCTTGGCGACTGAACGGGTCAGCCGGGAGGGCGGCGATGTCAGGATCGTTCGGACTTTCCGCCTATCTGGCTCTGACGTCGTTCGGGGAAGTCCCGGCTCTTCCGGGCCAGTGGGGCGAAAGGCCCAGCGGCCCCGTAATCTGGATTTGGTGTAATTCGGCGGATGATCTTGCCTTGGCTCGAACCGTTTCCGGCCAATTCAGGGACGAAGACGAAGAGGCAACCTTTCTGATCACCTTTCCTTCAACCGAAGGACTGGAACCCGCCAGCAACGAAATCTTGATAGGCCTGTCTGGGCCGGGGCGGCTTTTGCTGCGTTCTTTCTTGGATCACTGGATGCCAGATGCTCTTCTGTGGGTGAGAGGCCGGCTGGACCCAAAGACCTTGGTCGAGACCGACACACTTGGCATCGAGCGCATTTTGATCGACGCACGGGCAAGCGGGATCAGGCCGGGCCGGGGGGGCTGGATTCCACGCCTGATCCGTCCCCTGATGTCCAAGATTGACCGTGTCTTTGCTGCCGACGATGCCGCGAAGGCGGCGGCAATTCGCGCGGGCTATCCTGAGGGTCAGATAGAGGTTCTCGGGCCAATTCAGGATGCGATTTCAATTCTGCCTTATAGCGAGGTTTCTCGGGCCAAGCTTTCGGCGGCTCTGGCTACCCGGCCTGTCTGGTGCGCGCTTGATGTCTCGATGGACAAAGCCCCGCTGATCGCCGCTGCGCATAAGAGGGTTAGCCGGCGCGCGCATCGGTTGGTCCTGCTTCTTGTGCCGGATGCTCAGACCGATCCGGCCCAACTTGGCGCAAGGATGCGAGAGGCGGGTTTTGACACGCTGCTTCAGAGCGAAGGAAATGCGCCAACGAACGCGACACAGATTGTTGTCGCTCAAGGGGCCGATGAACCGGGGCTTTGGGCTCGTTTGTCGCCCGTAACCTTTCTATGCGGAACACTGGAGTCTGGCCCCTCCCGCCATCCATTCGAGATCGCATCGCTTGGCTCCGCTCTCATTCACGGGCCAAAGAAAGGCGACTATGCAGAGGCCTTCGAGCAACTGCTTTCTGCTGGTGCCTCTGTGCGAATAGAAAAGGAAGACGATCTCGCGACAGCTCTTGATGCGTTGCTCGCGGCAGACAGGTCTGCTGAAGTCATTGTGGCGGCTTGGGATGTAACCTCAAAAAGCGCGGCCGTGGCAAACCGGGTGTCCGAAACGCTACGCAGGGCACTTGAAAAGGCAGGATATTAGGATGGCAGCGCCGCGTTTCTGGTTTACCGCAGCCGACAAGCCCGCAATTGCCGCGCGGCTCCTGGCGCCGCTTGGTTGGGTTTATGGCGCGGCCACCGCCCGGCGTCTTCGGAACGGCAAGCCGTGGAAGGCCCCGGTCCCTGTGATCTGCGTGGGCAACATCAACGTGGGCGGCACCGGAAAGACACCAACCGTTATTGCGCTGGCGCAGCGCCTCGTCGTGGCAGGATATTCACCGCACGTCGTGACGCGCGGCTATGGTGGCTCCACCATAGGTCCGCTTCAGGTTGAGGAACGCAAGCACAGCGCGGCAGATGTTGGAGACGAGCCTCTGCTTCTTGCTGCCTTCGTTCCCACGTGGGTCGCCCGCAACAGGGCTGCCGGAACGAAGAGAGCCGTCGATGCCGGAGCAAATGTCGTTCTATTGGACGATGGTTTTCAGAACCCCTCGGTCGCCAAAGACCTCTCGCTCGTGGTCGTCGATGCGCGGCGCGGCTTTGGCAATGGCCGCGTCCTGCCGGCCGGCCCGCTGAGAGAACCGGCCGCAAAGGGGCTTGAACGCGCCGACCTCGTGCTTTCGATCGGTGGCGATCAAGACCAGACCGCTTTCGCGGCGACGCTCGATTTCGCCGGCCCGCATCTGCGCGGCCAACTGATTCCCCTGCCAACCGGAATGCCGTGGGAAGGGATGCGGGTCTTGGCCTTTGCGGGGATCGGCAATCCGGAGAAGTTCTTCGCAACGCTTCGGGCTCTGGGCGCCGAGGTGATCCGCGGCGAGGCGCTTGAGGATCACCAACCCCTGACCGAAGCCCTGATGAAGCGGCTCGAGGTCGAGGCCATGGCCCGCGGGGCGCAGCTTGTGACCACCGAGAAGGACGCCGTGCGCCTGCCCGACAGCTTCCGCGCCAAGGTTTTGACACTCCCGGTCAGGCTCGATCTTGAGGATTGGGCGCCGCTCGATGCGGCGCTGGCGAAGATCGGCCTTAGCCCCCGATAATCTTTTGATCCTGCCCCAGACGCGGCGAGGGGCGGTCGAGCGCAAGCTCTGCATCGGAGAAGACGATCGGTGTCCGAACAGACGGAATGCCGTTCAGATCGACCTTCATGCCACGAGCGACAATCTGCGGATCGGCAAAAGCCTCGCCCACATCGTTGATCGGGCCGGCGGGAATCCCCTCGCGCTCGCAAGCGGCCAAGAGGTCGGCCTTGGTCCAGCCCACGGTCAGCGCCATGATCTTGCCGACGATCTCATCGCGGTGGGCGAGGCGGTCGGCGTTGGTCGCATATTTGGGATCGGTGCCAAGCTCGGGCTGGCCGAGAACAGAGCAAAGCTTCCGATACTGGCTGTCGTTGCCCGAGGCGATGATGATGTAGCCGTCGGAGCAATCGAAGACCTGATAGGGCACGATATTGGGATGCGCGTTGCCCATACGGGCTGGCGCCTTGCCCGAAGCGAGGAAGTTCATCGCCTGATTGGCCATCGTCGCCACGGCCACATCGAAGAGCGCCATATCGACCATCTGGCCCTTGCCGGTCTTTTCGCGCTGGTGCAACGCGGCGAGGATGCCGGTCGAGGCGTAGATGCCGGTATAGATATCGGTGACCGCAACACCGACCTTCTGCGGCTGGGTCGTGGGCTCGCCGGTGACGGACATAAGCCCCGACATCCCCTGCACGATGTAGTCGTATCCCGCGCGCGAGGCATATGGGCCGGTCTGGCCGAAACCTGTGATCGAACAATAGATCAGGCGGGGATAGCGGGCGTGCAGGCTTGCGAAATCGAGGCCGAAACGCGCAAGCCCGCCAACCTTGAAATTCTCGATCACCACATCGGCGTCGGCCAGAAGGCGATGCACCGCGGCGATGCCCTCTTCGGTGCGGAAATCGACCGTGACCGATTTCTTGCCGCGGTTGCAGCCGTGGAAATAGGCGGCGGTCTTTTCGCCCTCGTTCTCGATGAACGGCGGGCCCCATTTGCGGGTGTCGTCGCCCTCGGGGCTTTCGACCTTGATCACATCGGCGCCAAGGTCGGCCAGTATCTGGCCCGCCCAGGGGCCAGCAAGAATCCGCGCCAGTTCGACGACTTTCAGCCCGGCAAGAGGGGTCATTTACTTCGCAAGCTCCGCATCAAGAATCGCCGCGAAGTCCTCATACGCCATGTTGGTGTATTTCTCGCCGTTGATCAGGAACGAGGGGGTCGAGGTGATCCCGTCGCGCTCGGCGTTTTCGGTGTACCAATCGACAAGGCCCTGGGCATAGGTGGCGTCGGTCGTGCAGGCATCAATCGTTGCATCATCCAGACCGGCAACTTTGCCCATGGTCTTGAGGTTCTGGGCGATGGTCGCCGGATCGCCGCCCGCCAGCCAGTCGCGCTGGGTCTGATAAAGCATCTCGGCCAGACCAAAGAACCGCTCGGTATTGTCGCCACAGCGGGCGATCATCGCGGCCCAAAGGCCGAAGCGATCGAAATAGACGTCGCGGTAGACGAACTTGATGAGGTTCGTGTCGATATAGTTGGCCTTGAGCGAGACAAACTGATCCTGCGCGAAGGCGGCACAGTGCGGGCAGGTGAACGAGGCGTATTCGATCACCTCGACCTTGGCCTCGGGATTGCCGAGAACCATCTCGAAAACACCAGCGGCCTCTTCGGTTGCCTCCTGAGCGAGGGCCGGAAGGCCACCCATCGCCATTCCAAAGGTCATGGCGGTGGCGGCAAGGAATAGGCTGCGTCTGTTCATCATCGCTGGTTCTTTCCGTTTCGTGATTTGGTTAAGACATTGGCGCCCAACGCCTGAAGCGCAAGACGCAATTCATCGTTTGAAACATCTTTCGAGAAGTTGGCAGAGCTTGCCTCGATCTCGGGATCGGGTGTCGGAGCCGCAGACTTCGGCGCGGGGGCAAAGACCGCTTGCCCCTCGGCAAAGCCGGTGGGCGCCGTCTGGGTGATCCTCAGCCGCGAAATCGCGCGATAGCCGTAGCAGGCATTCACCCGCTCGCAGATCTGCTCTTTCTGCATCTCGATCATCGGCGCGTGGGGGCCGGTGGTCAGGATCGTCAGGGTCGCGCCCATGCCGCCCTTGCCATAGCTGACCTCGACAGGGCGCGTCACGGCGGCAATCGCTTCGCCCACAACCTCGGACCAATGCGTCAAAAGCCTGCTCACCGCAAAGCCGCGCTTCTCCGATGCCTCGCGGATGCGGGTCTGCATCAGGCTCGAGGCGCGGGAGAATCCGCGCGTTGTTCCGTTTTGGCGTGGCTCTGTCATTGTCAGGGGCTATTCTAGAGGAGCCGGCGCCACGCGCCAGAGAAACCGCGATATGGAGCCATAAACATTGCGTGACGCCGATATGAGCCAAATCCTGCTCGGCTGGTATGATCGCAACGCGCGTGACCTGCCGTGGCGCGTCGCGCCCGATGCGTCGCGCGCCGGTCTGCGCGCCGATCCCTATCGGGTCTGGCTTTCGGAGGTGATGCTTCAGCAGACCAC
>JAHEBR010000066.1 GCA_024642185.1 Marivivens sp.
TCGCGCCAGCCGCGATCAAGCGCCGCGACCATCGCCTTTTCGCCCTCGACAGCATGGACCTCGGAGGTTTCCGCCAGCGGCAAGGCAAACGTTCCACAGCCCGAGAAAAGATCCGCGACCCTTGAGGCTCCACCGATCGCCTGCTTGACCGCCTTGAGAAGTGCGGCCTCTCCTTCGGCGGTTGCCTGCAAGAACCCGCCCGGTGGCGGCACGACCAGAGCCTTGCCAAACCGCTGATGCGGCGGCTCGATCATCACCACCTGCTCGTCCTGCCAGACGAGGCGGGCGATCCGGTGTTTCTGCGCCAGTGCGGCAACCTCGATCCGTAACTCGGCAGTCAGCTCCTTGTCGGTCTCGATCTGGATATCGGGCCCAGACAGGCTCTCGGTCACGGTCAGGCCCACTTCGCCTTTGCGCGAAGCGGCAAGCGCCGTCAGGTCGTGCAGCGCCGGAATCGTCGCGAGGAGAGCGGGCGAGAGAAGCTTGCAGTCCGGCACCTCGACCACCACATCCGAGGCGCGGCCGTGAAAGCCGACGAGCGTGCCCTTCTTGGTGCGCCGCCCCGAAAGCTTGGCGCGGCGACGCGACGAAGCGGGCGAGGTTTCGATGCCGCTGATCTCGGCCTCGATGCCCTGCGCCGACAAAGCGCGGGCAACGGTCTCGACCTTCCACTTGGCGACAAATGCATCGCTTGCATGCTGCATCGCACAGCCGCCACAGCTCTTGTAATGGCGGCAGGGTGGCGCAACCCGATCAGGCGAAGGCGTCAGGATACGGGCAGCGCCATCCTCGAGAAGCTCGATCTCTTCCCCCGGCAAAACGCGGGCGACAAACTTGCCCTCGGCCGTGCGGCCCATGCCCTGATGGGTCAGGTGTTCAACCAGAGTCATGACGCCTCGACCACATCATCCGGCACGCCAAGGAATCCGCCCGATTGGCGGTTCCAATAGCGGGCATAAACACCATCCTTGGCGAGCAGGTCGTCATGCGATCCTTCTTCTGCGATCTTGCCCCCTTCGAGGACGATGATCCGATCCATCCGTGCGATGGTCGAGAGGCGGTGGGCAATCGCCAGAACGGTCTTGCCCTTCATTGCCTCTTCCAACGCCGACTGGATCGCCGCCTCAACCTCGGAATCAAGCGCGCTTGTCGCTTCGTCGAGAACCAGGATCGGCGCGTCCTTGATCATCGCGCGGGCCAAGGCGACCCGCTGCCGCTGACCGCCCGAAAGCTTGACGCCGCGCTCTCCAAGGAAGGCGTCATAGCCCTGACGCCCCTTGTGATCGACAAGCCCGAGGATGAAATCATGCGCCTCGGCACGTTTGGCGGCGCTGATGACCGCCTCCTCGTCCGCATCGGGGCGGCCATAGCGGATATTGTCGCGCGCGGTCCGGTTGAACATCGCGGTTTCCTGCGTGACCATGCCGATGTTGCGGCGCAGGCTTTCCTGAGTGACCTCGCGCACATCGTGGCCACCAACCTTAACCTGCCCCTTTTCGGCATCGTAAAGCCGAAGGAGCAGCGCCACGAGCGTCGACTTGCCCGCGCCCGAAGCGCCCACAATGCCGATCTTCTCGCCCGGATGAATGGTTAGGTTGATCCCGTCGACACCGCCGTTTTCCCGCCCATAGGCAAAGCTCACCCCATCAAAGCGGATCTCGCGCGATGGCGGCAAGTCGATCGCATTCTCGGCATTGGTCAGGCGATAGCGCGGTGTCAGCGTGCGCATCCCGTCTTCGACCTCGCCAATGTTGGCATAGATTCCCAACAGCGTGAAGCTGACCCACCCCGACATCTGCGCGATGCGCAGGCCGACAGTGCCGGTCGTCGCGATCTCGCCCGGCGTGGTGAGGCCAAGCTGCCAGAGCCACAGCGTCGTGCCAACGAGGATGAGCGGCAGGATGCCGGCGATGACCATCAGCTGAAAGCGAAAGCTCGTTGAGACAAAGCCGAAGGCCAGCGTCCGGTCGCGATAGCGATCCATCGCGCCGATGGCGGCGCGGTCTTCGTGATCGGCATGGGCGAAAAGTTTGACCGTCTTGATATTGGTGATCGTATCGACAACCTGCCCCGTCACCCGCGCCCGCGCCGCCGCCCGGCTTTCCGCTTTCGACCGGATGCGCGGCAGATAGTAGCTGATAAACAAGAGATATCCGACCAGCCAGACACCGAGCACAGCGCCGACCCGCCAGTTAATTGCGAGGACGAGAAGGCCCGTCGAAACGATCGAGGATAGCGCAAAGACGATGGTGTTGATGGTCTCAACCGTCGCCTCGGTCAGCGCCCGCGCGGCCTGCATCTGCTTTTGCGCGATGCGGCCGGCGAAATCATTGTCGAAGAAGGTCACATCCTGCCCAAGCGTCCAGCGGTGCAGGCGCGAAAGGATCAGAACGTTGAGATTAGGGTTCAGAACAACCGACTGAAACGCCGCCGACATCCCGAAAAGGAAAGGCCGCACTAGAACCATGAAACCCGCGATAGCGGCAAAAAACAGGCCGTAGGTTTCAAAGAGCCCGATGGTCCCGTGCGCGATGGCGGTATCAATCACCTGCCCCAAAAGGAAGGCTGCGATCACCTCGGCGGTGCCGGCCGCAGCCGACACGATGCCCGCAACCAGCAAGACCCACCACGTTCCCGACAGCGCCCAGACCATGAATTTGGCGAGCGTTTCGGGCGGCGGGCTCATCCGAACATCGTCGAACGCCGGCAAGAGCGTTGACATCCGCTGCATCCAGCGCGGGCCCTTGGCGATGTCTTGCACGCTCATTCTGTTGCCTCTTCCTCTTCGAGATCGTCGGCGAGGAATCCACCCGACTGGCGCTTCCAAAGCCGCGCATAGATGCCGTTTTTCTCAAGAAGCTCGTGGTGCGAGCCATCCTCGATCACCCGGCCATGATCCATAACGACGATGCGGTCCATCTGCGCGATGGTCGAAAGGCGGTGCGCGATGGCGATAACCGTCTTGCCCGCCATCATGCCGTAAAGGGTCGACTGGATCGCCGCCTCAACCTCGGAATCCAAGGCGCTCGTCGCTTCGTCCAGAAGGAGGATCGGCGCATCCTTGAGGATCACGCGGGCCAAGGCCACGCGCTGGCGCTGGCCACCCGAAAGCTTGACCCCACGCTCGCCCACCTGCGCGTCATAGCCCTTGTTGCCCTTGGAATCCTCAAGCCGCTGGATGAACTCATGCGCCTCGGCCTTCTTGGCTGCCGCGATCATCTCATCCTCGGTCGCGCCGGGATTGCCATAAAGGATATTCTCGCGGACCGACCGATGCAAAAGCGCGCTGTCCTGTTGGACCATGCCGATCCTCAGGCGCAGGCTGTCCTGCGTCACATCCGCAATGTCCTGACCGTCGATCAGGATCTGGCCGCCCTCGGCGTCGTAGAACCGCAGGAGAAGCTTGACCAAAGTCGTCTTGCCCGCGCCCGAGCGCCCGACAAGGCCGACCTTTTCGCCGGGGTTGATCGTCAGGCTGATCTTGTCGAGGCCGCCCTGATTCTTGCCATAGTGATGGCTGAGGCTGACCATCTCGATCTTGCCGGGGCCGGCCTTCAAATCGGTCGCGCCCGGCGCATCGGTCAACGTTACCGGTTGGGCAATCGTGCCCATCCCTTCGACGATCACGCCAAGATTTCGGAACAGGTTGGAGATCGCGAACATGATCCAGCTCGACATCCCGTTGAGCCTTAGGGTCAAGGCGGTTGCGACCGCAACAACGCCGATCGAGGCCAGGCTCGCGCTCCACAGCCAGATCGCCCAGCCGACAACCGCAACGATCAGAAGGCCGTTGAGGGTCACCAGAGCGAGGTCCATCGTTGTGTAATACCGCATTTCGACCTTGAACGTGCGCCGCGCCTCTTCGATCGCCTCAAAGGCATAGTCGATTTCGCTGTCGTGATGGGCAAACATCTTGACCGAGTGGATATTGGTATAGCTGTCGACAACCCGCCCCGTCACTGCCGAACGGGCATCCGACGAGGCGGTCGAGGCAGGCCCGATCCGCTTGACCGTCCAGCGCACGAGGAAAGCGTAAAGGATGAACCAGATCGCCATCGGCACGACGAGCCGCGGATCTGCATCGCCAAGGATGAACATCGCGCCGCCGAGATAGGCGATGGAAAATGTCACCGCATCAAACACCTGAAATGCCACATCGCCCGCCGCCGGAGGCGTCTGCATGATCCGGTTGGCGATCCGTCCGGCGAAATCGTTTTCAAACCAGCCGACCGACTGCCGCAAAACGTGCCGGTGCGCCCGCCAGCGAACAATCGTCCCGAAATTCGGGATGATCGTGTTGTTCAGAAGCGCGACCTGCGTGCCATAAATCAGCGGGCGGGCGGTCAGGATGAAAAGAGCCACGATCAAAAGCTCGAAACCATGGGCATTCCACACGTCTTTCGCCCCGGTTTCCGTCAGCATATCGACGAGCCGCCCCATATAGGACAGAAGCCAGATTTCGACGACCGCGCCGAGGATCGACATGACCCCGGCGGCCCAGAAAACCTTTTTGAAAGGCTGGGTATACTGGCGCAAAAACGGCCAAAGCCGCTGCGGCGGTGTATTGGTTTCCTCGTACGGGACGTAGGGGTCGACGAGGCCCTCGAAAAAGCGAAACATGGATGCCTCTGTTCCTGGTCCCGGCGATATAGCCCGCTTTGCGGCCGAGGGGAACAGTCGAGGCCCGGATCAGGCCAGAAGGTCTTCGCGGGAAAGGACAAAGCCCGAGGCGATCCAGCGCATCTCGGCCTCGGCCAAAGCGCGGCCCAAAGCGGCGCCCTCGCGGGCGGGCATGAAGTCCTTGGCGCTGACCGGACAGATGGCCCTCGCGCCGGTCTCGACGGCCGCAAAGTCTGAATCGACCGGGGCCGCGCCCATGACCGCGCCGCGCAGAATTAGTGCCTTTCGCGCCATCTCGCGGCCAAGGCGATAGCCAAGCTCCGACGCACCTTTTCCATCTTCGACAGACCGCGTCAGGATATCCAGCGCCCGCATCTGGGGCTTCGACAGGCGAAGCGGCCGGCCGCCCTCATGCCCGCCCAGCGCGGCAAGCCGCAGGACCGGATCGGGCGCTTCACCTGCGAGCGCCTCAAGGTGAACCAGCGGCGCCAAGACCTGCGCCGATGCCCCCGGCAAGACCCGCATCAAAACCCCGCTCGCCGCCATCGAGGCAACCGCCGGTGCGGGATCGGGGGCCGCGAGAAGTTTCATCACCTCATGGCCAATGCGTTCGCGCGACAGGCCTTCCACGCCTTCGGCGAGGGCTGCACAAGCGGCCAGCCCTTCCGCATCAATCCCCGCCTCGGGATCGCCATACCACGCAAAGAACCGGAAGAACCGCAGGATGCGGAGATAGTCCTCGCGGATACGTTCCTCGTCGTCGCCGATAAACCGCACGCGCCGCGCCGCCAGATCGGCAAGGCCCTGTCCGACCGGATCGACAACCACCCCATCAATCCCGCAATAGAGCGCGTTCATCGTGAAATCGCGGCGCGCGGCGTCCTCTTCCATGCTGTCGGAAAAGGCAACGACCGCGCGGCGGCCATCGGTCTCGACATCGCGCCGGAAGGTCGTGACCTCAAAACCCCTGCCACCGGCAACGACCGTCACCGTCCCATGCTCGATCCCCGTCGGAACCGCCCGCAGGCCCGCCGCCTCGACAAGTTCGACCACCCGCTCGGGCCGTGCGTCGGTGGTGATATCGATGTCGGTCGCGTCCGCCCCCAAAAGCGCATTGCGCACGCAGCCGCCGACAAACCACGCCTGATGCCCGCCATCCTCCAGCGCCGCGCAAACCGCGCGGGCGGGGACCGAGGCCAGCCAGTCGGGCGAGATCCGCGTCATGCCTTCATCCTTTCCGCAAGCCCCCGCAGGATACGGGCGGTCGCGCCCCAGATGTAATAGGGGCCGTAGGGAACAGTGAAGTAATAGCGGCGGCGGCCCTGCCACATCCGCCCCTCGATGCGGAAATTTGCGGGGTCGGTCACATGGGCGAGCGGCACATAAAAGATCTCGTCCACCTCGCCCGGCTCTGGCCGCAATTCAGGCTGGCCGTGAAAAAGGCCGATCACGGGCGTGATCATGAACGAGGTCACCGTCTCATGCGCGGCGAGCGATCCCAAGACCTCAACCTGCCCGCGCGGCAGCGCCACCTCTTCTTCCGCCTCGCGCAGCGCCGCAGCCACAGCATCGGCGTCGGTCGGATCGACCTTGCCACCGGGCAAAGCCACCTGCCCCGGATGGTGCTTGAGGTGCATCGACCGCTTGGTCAGAACCAGTTGCGCGGTGTCGGCACAAACCCCAATCAGAACCGCACCGGGCCGCAGCTTGCGATCCGGCGGCAGCTGGGTATCGGGATTGAGATCGAAGTCAGACGAAGGGCCGCCCTCCTTGCGAAGGGCGCCGACAAGGCGATCGAGGATATCAGGCCCCGCCATTCCCCGCCTCTTTGGCCTCGAACCCGAGGGTTGCCGCATCAAGCTCGTAATGCGCGCCGCAGAACTGGCAATCGGCGGTCACGAGGCCCCCGTCGGTCGTCATATGGGCGATGTCCTTGGCCGAATAGATCGACAGGCTCTGGCGCACCCGATCTTCCGAACAGGTGCAGCCAAACTTCACCGCCTGCGCATCAAAGACACGCGGGCCTTCTTCGTGGAACAGGCGAACAAGAAGTTCGGTCGGCTGAACCGTGGGCCCGATCAATTCGAGGTCTTCGACCGTATCGAGCAGGATATTCGCGCGCGACCAGTTCTCGCCGGCATCGTCGTCCAGAAGATCGCCGGCCGAAAGCAGCCCCTCCTCGCCGCTTCCGCCCTCGCCTTTGGCAAAGGGCGAAGCTTTGGGCATATGCTGGAGCATAACCCCACCCGCGCGCCAACGTTCCGGCTGTCCGGGAAGGCGGCTCTTGCCGAAGCTCAGCGAAAAGCGGGTCGGGAGTTGTTCGGACTGGGCGAAATAGGTTTCGGCGCAGGAGGAAAGCGACCCACCGGCGATCGGCGTGATGCCCTGATAGGGGGTCATGCCCTCGCCCTGATCAATCAGGATCGCGAAATAGCCTTTGCCAATCTGGCTGAAGGCAGGCGCCGCAGGATCAAGCCGCTCCGCATCATAGCTCGCATAGCCACGGATGCGCGCAGGCTCGCCATCGTCGCCCGGCGCATAATAGTCGGTCGCGATCAGCCGCGCGGGGCCATCGCCGCGCACCTGAAGCGACAGCTTCCAGCGCAGCTTGACCGTTTGCCCGATGAGCGCGGTCAGCAAGACCATCTCGGCCACCAGCGCTTCGATCTGCGGGGGATAGTCGTGCTGCTCCAGAACACTGTTCAACACACCATCCAGCCGCGCCACGCGGCCGCGCGTGTCGGTCAGGTCAAGCTGAAAGGGCAGGACGGTGTCGTCCCAGGCGATCTGGCTGCCGAGGGTCATGGGCTTTCCTTGCGGGTCGGGAATTGGCATACCGCGTCCATATAGGGGCGGCAAGCAAAGGTCCAAGGGGCAAAAGATGATCCGGCGCTATGGAGAGGCTGTCAAACAGGGCCAGACCTATCGGTTTCGCCCCGGTGTCTATGCGATCCTGCCGCAAGGGGGCGATCTGCTCCTGACCTATCAAGGCGATCCGCATTACGAGGTCCAGCTTCCCGGCGGCGGCATTGATCCGGGCGAGAACCCGATCGACGCGCTGCATCGCGAGGTCTTTGAGGAAACCGGCTGGAAGATCGGCGGTGTGCGCAAAATCGGCGCCTATCGCCGGTTCTGCTATATGCCGGAATACGACAAATGGGCCGAGAAGCTGTGCCATATCTACATGGCCCGCCCGGTTCTTCGCCTCGGCCCGCCGTCCGAGCCGGAACATGCGCCGCTCTGGATGCCTATGACTGAGGCCGCCCGCGCCATCGCCAGCCCCGGCGACCGCGCCTTTGTGGCCGAGCTTTACACGAGGTCGCGTTTTTCCACGAGGTGGCCGTAAAGCGTTGTCAGGATGCTCGCGCCAACCATGAGCGTCGTCCACGAGACCGCCAACGTGATCAGCTGCCCGATGATCGGGATGCCACCAAGAAGCTGAGGCACGGTCAGGTTGATCCCGAGGTTGAGCGCGACGAGGATTAGCGAGACTGTAAAGATCGTCCCGCCGATGGGTGCGCTGATCTTCCAGCCGGCAAGGAGCGGCATCGGCTGCCCCACTGCTGCGGCGGGAAGAACGATCCCGAACCTCAGCCACACATAGGTCAGTATTGCTGCCATCAGCACGATGACGACGAGCGCGATCAGGACACCGCCCCCAGCCGCAAAGGGACCGGCGGCTGCGCCACCAATCAGGCCGACCGGAATACCAACGATCACAACAACAACACCAATTGCGAAAGAGCGGCCCAGGTAGCCAAGCACTTCGCGCAGCGGGAGCTGTGGCATAAGCCGGGGATACTCTTCCAACAGAATGAACCGGTGCCAGCCGACAGCGATCCAGGACATCGAGAAGAAATAGAGCGCCGCAAGCAGGAGCCCGGCGACCGACGCCATTGGCCCGGCCGGATGGCCCTCTATCATCGCCTGAACATTGGCCGCCGTCGCAATGTCTGCAGTTGAGAGGCCAAAAACAGGCGGCAAGATGAAGGTGGCCAAAATGGTGAGAAGCAGCGGCACCAGCGAAACCTTGACCGAATCCCGCAGGTTGCCGAACACCATCACAAACGCGTGGCGCACGATTTCAAAGCTCATTTTTCTCTCCTTCTCACCTTACAGACGACAAGTCGCACCCCGGCGCGCCTGCGGTCAATGTCCATTGCTTGCCCTGAGGCCCAAAACCCGTTATCGCGCAGGCCGAGTTTGACAAGGAGTCCCCGTGATGTCTGCCCCCAAGAAAGTCGTCCTCGCCTATTCCGGTGGTCTTGATACCTCGATCATTCTGAAGTGGCTTCAGACGGAATATGGGTGCGAGGTGGTCACTTTTACAGCCGACCTTGGCCAAGGCGAAGAGCTTGAGCCCGCGCGCGCCAAGGCCGAGCTTCTGGGGATCAAGCCCGAGAACATCTATATCGAGGATGTGCGCGAAGAGTTTGTGCGCGATTTCGTCTTCCCGATGTTCCGCGCCAATGCCGTCTACGAGGGGCTCTATCTTCTCGGCACTTCGATCGCCCGCCCGCTGATCTCAAAGCGTCTTGTCGAGATCGCCGAGATGACCGGCGCAGATGCTGTCGCCCACGGCGCCACCGGCAAGGGCAACGATCAGGTGCGGTTCGAGCTTTCGGCCTATGCGCTCAACCCCGAGATCAAGGTCATCGCGCCCTGGCGGCTTTGGGATCTGACCTCGCGCACCCGCCTTCTGGAGTTTGCCGAGCAAAACCAGATCCCCGTTGCCAAGAACAAACGCGGTGAAGCGCCCTTCTCGGTCGATGCCAACCTTTTGCATACCTCGTCGGAGGGCCGCGTTCTTGAAGATCCGGCCGCCGAAGCGCCCGATTATGTCGCCCAGCGCATCGTTGCCGTGGAAGACGCGCCCGATATCCCCGAATATATTGAGATCACCTTTGAAAAGGGAGATGCGGTGGCGATCAACGGTGAGGCCATGTCGCCTGCGACGATCCTGACGACGCTCAACGAATATGGCGCCAAGCACGGCATCGGCCTTCTCGATTTCGTCGAGAACCGCTTTGTCGGCATGAAATCCCGCGGTGTCTATGAGACGCCGGGTGGCACGATCCTGCTCGAGGCGCACCGCGGCATCGAGCAGATCACCCTCGATTCCGGCGCCGGGCACCTCAAGGATTCGATCATGCCGCGCTATGCCGAGCTGATCTATAACGGCTTCTGGTTCTCGCCCGAGCGCGAGATGCTGCAGGCGCTGATCGACAAGAGCCAGGAACACGTGACCGGCACGGTAAAGC
>JAHEBR010000291.1 GCA_024642185.1 Marivivens sp.
TGGGGATATCGGCACCCATGCGCTCAACCTCGCGACATTTGTCACCGGCCTTGGCGTCGAGGCGTTGGCGGCCGATCTGCAGTCCTTCGGACCGGGGCGGCGGGTTGATGACAACGCGAATCTCCTGCTGCGTTTTGAAAATGGCGCGCGGGGGATGCTCTGGGCCAGTCAGGTCGCGGTCGGCAACGAGAACGGGCTGCGCCTGCGGGTCTATGGCGAGAAAGGCGGGCTCGAGTGGGGGCAGGAGGATCCCAACCGGATGACCCTGAGCCGTCTGGGCGAGCCCAAGCAGATCCTCACTCGGGGCGGGGCTGGTGTCGGGCTGGACTGGACCCGCATCCCGCCGGGGCATCCCGAGGGCTATCTCGAGGCCTTTGCCACGCTCTATGACGAGATCGCCGACGCAATTTCGGGCTCCGAACGCCCGCTCTTGCCGGGCATCGAGGCCGGGCTTGAGGGGATGTGGTTCATCGAGGCGGCGCTGGCCTCGGCGAAAGGCAACGGCGCGTGGATTTCAAGAAAGTAGTTGAGAATGGCGAATGAATACTCGGTGGATGAGATCGAGGGACTGCGCGCTGTCCCCGTCTTTTCCGAGTTGGAACCCAAAGTTCTCGGTCAGATCCTCGACGTCGCCGAAAGGCGATCTGTCGGCAGCGGGGCTTTGCTGATCCAGCGCGGCGACCCGGCCGCAGACCTTTTTATCGTGCTTGGGGGGCGGTTCGCTGTAGTGGGCCCCTCCGGGCCGATTGCCGAGATCTCCGTGGGCGAGCCGATCGGCGAGCTGGCATTCTTTGCGGGCGGCGTGCGCTCGGCCGATGTGGTCGCGCTCAGAGACAGCGAAGTTCTGGTGATTTCGCAAGAGGGCTATCGCGAGGCCGCGCAGCAGGCGGCCGGGCTCGAGCGCAGCATCCTGTCATCTGTCGCCGGGCGGCTGGCGCGGGTGACGACTGCCAGCCCCAAACTGCGCCCCCGACCGGGCCGTCTGGTCGCGATGATCGCTCTGGGCGATGCGCCGGTTCCGGCGTCGTTCGTGACGTCGTTCACAGCGACCATGGAGCGGCACACGGGTTGGACTGTTGCCCGATACGAAGGGGGCAGGGGCGAAGATCCCCTCGGCCTGCTGCGATCCTCGGAAGCCCGCGGTGCCGGAACTGTGCTCTTGTGCGATGGCTCGGCGGATCCCGCGGTTCTTGAGCGGATCGCTGCCAACTGCGACACGCTCTATCTTCTGGGGGCGCAGCCCGAGGGCGAGGGCCCGGTCGCGATCAGCGAGGCCGAGCACGCGATTTCTCGCGCTGTCATGCCCGAGAACCGGCATCTGATCGTGGTGCGGGGCGGCGCGGATGTTGCGATTACCCACACCCAAGGTTGGACCGAGCCTCGGGATTTCGCGCTGCATCACCATGTGGCCCTTGGCCGGGATCAGGATTTCGCGCGCCTCAGCCGCTTTGTGACCGGGACAGCGCTGGGCGTGGTTCTGTGCGGTGGCGGGGCCTTTGGATCAGGTCATCTCGGCGCGATCAAGGCCCTTGCCGAGCATGGCATTGCCATCGACATGATCGGCGGAACCAGTGCCGGCGCGGCCGTGGCCGGGGCAATTGCGATGGGGCTCGAGCCCGAGCGTGTCATGGATCTCTGCGAAGAGGTGTTTGTCACCAGCAAGGCCCTTAGAAAACCTACCGTGCCCCTCTATAGTGTCATAGATCACCGCACTCTCGATCGCTCGATGAAAGAACACTACGGGCTGCGCCGGATCGAGGACCTCCCCCTCAATTTTTTCGCCGCGGCCACAAGCCTTACCCGGCATGATCTGAGCATCCTGCGGAGCGGGGAACTGTGGCGGGCAGTACGGGCTTCGGGCTCGATCCCTGCGCTTCTTCCGCCGATGCTGTCTGACGAAGGCGAGGTTTTCATCGACGGTGCGCTGATCGACAACGTACCGATTTCGGCGATGCGCGATCTGAAGGCGGGGCCGAACCTCGTGTTCAATTTCCGGCAGGAAAACGAATGGCGGGTCCGCTCTGACTATGATCGGCTTCCCGGCAGGTTCGGGGCGTTTCTGCGGCTGTTCGTCCGGCGCAAGCCCAGATTTCCCAAGATCTTTTCCATTCTTTCGAGAACCATGATCGTCTCGTCGCGCCGTCAGTTGGAGCATGTTGCGATGGAAGGCGACGTCGTGATCGAACTGAAAACGCCGCACGGCATGGGCTTTCTCGATTGGACCAAGGGCCGGCGCTATTTCGAGCGCAGCTATCAGGAGATGTCGGCCGCCCTCGCGGTTGCCGCTCGCGCCAGCGATGATCCCATGGTGCAACTGGCGATGGTGGCGGAGGCAATCGGCAAGAGTGACACGCGGGACAACTAGGTTCCGCAATACGTGGTGTAGGGGCCGAACTCGTCTGGGGCGGCCTCGGCATAGGCTTCAAAGCCTTCCCGCGCCGCGAATGGTGACGTGATCGCCTCCAACAGCGCGTCGAACGGCGCGAGGTTGCCTCCTTCCGCCGCTTCAAGCGCTTCTTCGACCTTGTGGTTGCGCGGTATGTAGATCGGGTTGGTCCGGTCCATCGCTGTGGCACGCGCCTCGGGCGCGATCTCTTCCTCTCTAAGCCGCGCTTCATAGCGGCCAAGCCATCGGTCGGCGGCCGATAGATCGAGAAAGCGGCCGCGGAAAGCCT
>JAHEBR010000292.1 GCA_024642185.1 Marivivens sp.
CGGCTGCGGCCCCTGCTTGATGACCTGCACAAGGCGCTCGTGGCCGAGGGCCGCGTCGGCGAGACCGCGTCGCGCCTGACGGGCGGGCCGATCCCTGTAGGCGGCATTGTCGGGCTTCAGGGCAAGATCGGAAATATCCCCGCTCTCCTTGCCGGCGATGCCGCGGGCCTTGCCAACCCGATCACCGGTGCCGGGATCACCTCGGCCGCGACCTCGGGCCGGATGGCGGGCGAGGCCGCGGCGGCCTTTCTTGCCGGCAAGAAGGACGCGCTCGAAGACTATGCGGAAGAGACCGAAGACCTCTTTGGTCCGTCCCTGCGCCTCGCCCTGACACGGCGCAGGAACCTGATCGAAAACTATGCAACCACCGGCGAACCCACATCCGGCGCGCTCCGCGCCGGTTGGATCGCCTATCCCGAATACTGGGCGCGGTCTGATGCCGCCCCCACAGACCGCCAGATGGAGGCCCTGCACCCATGACCTGTCTCAAACCCGAAGGCGCCCTGCCCGGCGCCACCGGCACCGATGGCCTCGACTTCAACGCCTATGACCGGATGGAGCCGCGCAAGCCCGGCGCCACCCCTGCCCCGTTGCGCAACGGCAAGCCGGTGAAAGACGCCAATATCTCGCCCGCGGGCCTCTATCGCCCCGACTATCGGGTGATGACCCCGCATATGCGCTCGCCCGAGTATGTGCAGATGTCGACCGCCGCGGCGATCACCTTGGGCCTTGTCGAGGGGCAGATGCTCGGCTGCTCCTGCACCCGCTGCCTCAACCTTCTTCTGACCTATCCCGAAGGCTGCCGCGCCAATTGTGCCTATTGTGGCCTCGCCCGCCACCGCGAGAGCGAGCGCAACTATGCCGACCGCAATTTCATCCGCGTCGACTGGCCCGCCGTGTCGATGGACGAGATCGTCGACCGCATCGCCTCGGACGTGAAGGGCACGCCTTTCCACCGGATGTGCATCTCGATGATCACCCATCCGAATTCCGACGAGGATACGGTCACGGTCCTGAAGAAATGGACCGACCGGATTGATCCCGACGCGATCCCGATCTCGATCCTGTCGAACCCCACCACCATGACCCGCGACGACGTTCAGCGCCTGCGCGACATGGGCTCGGATATCTTCACCGTGGCGCTCGACGCCGCCACGCCCGAGCTGTTCGACCGCACCCGCGGCAAGGGCGTTCAATCGCCGCACACCTGGAAGAAATACTGGGACACGCTGCTTGAGGCGCGCGACATCTTCGGCCCGCAGAAATTCGGCGCCCATATCATCGTCGGCATGGGCGAGACGGAATACGAGGTGATGAAGGTCGTGCAAGAGCTCGTCGACCTTGGCGGCCACAGCCATATGTTCTGCTTCTTCCCCGAGAAGGGCAGCCTGATGGACCACCTTCCCGCCACCCCCCGCGATCAGTGGCGGCGGGTGCAGCTCGCGCGCTATCTCGTCGATTATTGCGGTGTGCGGATCGATCAGATGAAGTTTGACGATCAGGGCCGGATCAGCGATTTCGGCATGCCCGCGTCCGAGCTTTCTGTCATCATCGACGCCGGCATCGCCTTCCGTACCTCGGGCTGTCCGGGCAAGTTTGCCGAGGATATCTCGGCCTGCGACCGCCCCTATGGCGACAGCCCGCCCTCGAACATTGCCTCCTATCCCTTTGCCTTGAAAGACGTTGATATCCGCAAGGTCCGCAGCCAGCTCGGCATGCTGCGGACCGGCGAAACCTATGAACCCGGAGAGGAATTCGACCTGTGAAACCCCTACGCGTTATTGATACCGGAATTCGCCCCTGCCGCGACCAGATGGCGCTCGATCAGGCGCTGATTGACGGGCACAAGGCGGGGACGACCCCCGATACTCTCCGCTTCCTCGCCTTCGAGCCATCGGTCCTTGTTGGCCGGCATCAGGCGATCAGCCAGGAGGTTCACCTCGATATCTGCCGCGCCGAGGGCGTGGGGGTCGGCCGCCGCGTGACCGGCGGCGGCGCGCTCTATCTCGATCCGGGCCAGTTCGGCTGGGAATTGGTGCTCAACAAAAACACCATTGGCCTGACGAACCTTGGCGAGGTGGCCCAAGCCTTCTGCGAGGCCGCGGCCGATGGCCTCTCGCGCCTTGGCGTGGCGGCGAAATATCGGCCGCGCAACGATATCGAGGTCGATGGCCGCAAGATTTCCGGCACCGGCGGCTTCTTTGATGGTGACACGATCTTCTATCAGGGCACCACGCTTTATCAGATGGACGGCGCCAAGATGGCCCGCCTTCTGAACATCCCCGCCGCCAAGCTTGCCAAGCGCGGCCAGACCTCGGGCGCGCAGCGGGTTGTGACCCTGACCGAGCTTTTCGACGGCGCCCCGCCCCCCGTGGCCGAGGTGAAAGAGGCGCTGATCGAGGGCTTTGCCACCCGCCTCGGCCTCAAGCCCGAATGGGGCGAGGTTTCTGAGGCCGAAGAGGCCGCCGCCCGCGCGATCTATGCCGAGGAGATCGGCACCGACGAGTTTGTCTATTCAATCGACGATCCGACCGGCGCCGAGGTTCTGACCGGTAGCCACACCGGCCCCGGCGGCACCATCTCGGCCCATGTGCGCCTTGAGGGCCCGAGGCAGGACCGTATCCGCGAGATCGTCATCACCGGCGATTTCTTCGTCACACCCCCGGCGACGATCT
>JAHEBR010000293.1 GCA_024642185.1 Marivivens sp.
GAGCAGCCCCTGCCCGACCTTTGGCCCTTTTTCGATGCGCTGGCAGGCCTGCCGCTGGCCCTTGTCCGCGGCGAGAATTCGGAACTTCTGACCGCCGAAACCGCCGAAGAGATGCAACGCCGACGCCCCGACATGATCTATGCCGAGGTGCCCGACCGGGGCCACGCGCCTTTCCTTGACGAAGACGAAGCCCTGATTGCCCTTAGCGGCTGGCTGGAGATGATGCAGGAATGAATATCGAGATGATCCGCGCCGCCGCTGGTCGGCTCAAAGGCCATGCCCGGCGCACACCGCTTCTGGCCTCGCCCTTTCTTGACGAGATCGCCGGGCGGCGCATTTTCGTGAAGCCCGAGTGCTTGCAGCACACCGGCAGCTTCAAGTTTCGCGGCGGCTGGTCGGCGGTCTCGGCCCTGACCGACGCCCAGCGCAAAGCGGGTGTCATCGCCTTTTCCAGCGGCAACCATGCGCAAGGCGTTGCCGCGGCGGCGCGAGCGCACGGCGCACCGGCTGTGATCATTATGCCGTCTGATGCCCTCAAGGCGAAGATTGCCAATACTCGCGGGCTTGGGGCCGAGGTTGTCCTCTATGACCGTGCCGGCGAGAGCCGCGAAGAGATTGGCGCTAGATTGTCGTCCGAGCGCGGGCTGACGCTGATCCGGCCCTATGACGAGCCGCTGGTGATCGCGGGCCAAGGGACGACCGGCCTCGAGATCGCCGAAGATGCCAAGGCCCTTGGCATCGACAAGGCCGATGTGCTGATCCCTTGCGGCGGCGGCGGGCTTACCTCTGGAATCGCCCTCGCCCTCGAAGCCGAGGCCCCCGGCCTGCGCGCCCGCCCCTGCGAACCCGAAGAGTTTGACGATACCGCCCGCTCGCTCGCCTCTGGCACGATCCAGCGCAACGCCCGCCTCGCGGGCTCGCTCTGCGATGCGATTATCACGCCCCAGCCGGGCGAGATCACCTTCCCGATCATCAAGCGCCTCTGCGGACCGGGGGTCGTGGTCAGCGAAGACGAGGCTCTGCGGGCCATGGCGGCAGCCTTCAACCATCTGCGCGTGGTGATCGAGCCGGGTGGTGCTGTTGCTCTGGCGGCGGCGCTGTTCCACTCGGCCGAAATCGAAGGCGATACGGTGATCGCTGTCGCCAGCGGTGGCAACGTCGATGCCGAGGTCTATCAAGGCGCATTGTCGCGCTTTGCCTGAGGGGCGCTTGACCTCGCCCGCAAGAGACGCAGGATAGCCCGAGTTTCAGGGAGGAACCGATGCAGGAAACCTTTATCGACCGGGGCGGCGTGCGCCTCTTTGCCCGCGTGGATGGCGTGGATGATCCCAAGGCGCCGACCGTGGTCTTTGCCAATTCGCTCGGCACCAACCTGCATCTGTGGGATCTGATCCTGCCCTATCTGCCCAAGGGCATCCGCATCATCCGGATGGACAAGCGCGGCCACGGCAAATCCGATGTCCCGCCCGCCCCCTATACGATGGGCGCACTGGTGAGCGATGCCGAGGCGGTCTGCGATGCTTTTGAGGTGCGCGATGCCGTCTTCGTGGGCCTCTCGGTCGGCGGGCTGATCGCCCAAGGCCTCGCCGTCAAGCGGATGGACATCATCCGCGCGGTCGTTCTTTCCAACACCGCCGCCAAGATCGGCAACCAGAAGCTCTGGCAAGACCGGATCGACGGGGTTCGCGCCGGTGGCCTCGAAAGCCTTGCCGATGGGGTGATGGAGCGCTGGTTCAGCAAGGACTTCCGCGCAGGCCCCGAGCTTGCCACATGGCGGGCGCATCTGGTCTCGACGGCGGACGAGGGCTATATCGGCGTCTCTGCCGCCATTGCGGGGACGGATTTCTACACCCCCACCAGCGGCCTGCGCCTACCCGCCCTCGGCATCGCCGGATCGGAGGACGGAGCGACCCCACCCGACCTCGTGCGCGAGACCATCGACCTCATCCCCGGCTCGCGGTTCGAATTGATGCGCAAGGTGGGTCACCTTCCCTGCGTCGAGGCACCCGAGGCTTATGCCGCGCTCCTGACCGAGTTCCTCAAGCAAGTTGGCCATGTCTGATTTTCTTCTGGTGCACGGCTCCTGCCACGGCGCCTGGGCCTTCGAGCGCCTGATCCCCGAGTTGGAGGCGCTGGGCCATACCGCCCGCGCCATCGACCTGCCCTCGCATGGAGAGGACAAGACCCCGCCCCGCGATGTCACGCTCGAGGCCTATGCCAAGGCGATCCTTGCGGCGATTGACGCGCCGACCATCGTTGTCGGGCATTCCATGGCTGGCTATCCGCTGACGCTTGCCGCCGATATGGCGCCGGAGAGGTTCCGCCGCCTGATCTATCTCTGCGCCTATGTGCCGATGGCGGGCAAATCGCTGGCCGAAATGCGCCGCATGGCCCCGCGCCAGCCGCTGAACGGCAAGCTTGTGATCGACGCAGAGCGGATCACCTTTGCGCCCGACCTCGCACAGATCGGCCCCAACTTCTTCGGCGGAACCGATCCCGAGACGATGGCTTGGGCGCTCTCAAAGCTCTGCCCCCAACCGATCCTGCCGCAAGAAACGCCGGTCTGGCCCGCCGCCTCGCGCGATCTGCCGCGCCGCTATATCCGCTGCCTGCGCGACGAGACGATCCCGCCCGAGTTTCAGGCGACGATGACAGAGGGTTGGCCCGCTGCTA
>JAHEBR010000294.1 GCA_024642185.1 Marivivens sp.
CCAGCTTCTGGCGGCCGCCGATGGCTCGATCCGCACGGCCTTCCTTCAGCCGCAACCAGACGACACGCTGCCGCGCTTTGACTATGAGGCCAACCTCGCGCGGCTGACCGCCAAGGAGCCGACATGGCCCTCGGGCACCCGCCGGATCAGCGAATTGCGCCTGTCGTTCCGGATTGAGCCGAAAGGCGCGCTGGCGGGCCTGCGCGGGGCGCGGACGGTGCATCTCGATATCGTCGATTATCCGGGCGAGTGGCTTCTTGACCTCGGCCTGATGGAAATGAGCTTCGAGGCCTGGTCGGAACGGACGCTCACACGCCTCGATCATCGCCCGCTGGCGGCGGATTTTCTGGCGCGGCTGGCGGGGGCCGATGCGGCGGCCGAGTTCACCGAAGAGGCGGCGCAGGATCTGGCGAAGGCCTATACCGATCACCTCCACGCCGCCCGCGAGGCGGGCTATAGCGATTGCTCGCCGGGGCGGTTTCTTCTGCCCGGCGAGATGGAAGGCTCGCCGGTTCTCTCCTTCGCACCGCTGCGCAGGCCAGAGAAGGCTGGCAGGGCCTCGCTCTGGCACGAGTTTGAACGCCGCTTCGAGAGCTATAAGAAAAAGGTCGTCGGCCCCTTCTTCCGCGAACATTTCGCCCGGATCGACCGGCAGATCGTCTTGGTCGATGTGCTTGGCGCGATCCACGCGGGCCCCCGCGCGGTCGAAGACCTGCGGCAGGCGATGGCCGCCGCCACAAAGGCCGATCATCTGCACCACAGCCAGCACCCGCGCCTCACGGCGATCACCGAGGCGCTTTTGCGCGGCGCAAAGGATCGGGCGGATTTCGCCGGAGCCGAGACCGCCGCGATGTCGATCGCCGCACTTCGGACCACGGTGGAAGACACGGTGGCGCGCGAGGGCGAGAAGCTCGACGTTGTGCGCGGGCGGCTTCTCGATAGTGGTCGTCTGGCTGCCTTCTATGCAGGCGATCTGCCCGAAGACCCCGCCCACCTTCTGACGCCCGCGCGGGAAGGGGCGACCGCCTGGCTCGACACCGACTACGAGATCATGCAATTCGCCCCCGCGCCGCTGACGCTCCGCCCCGGCGACGGCCCGCCGCATATCCGCCTCGACAAGGCGGCGCAGTTCCTGATCGGAGACAAGCTATGACCGAGCCGAACCGCAAGCGGCCGCTCCTGATCGAGATCGAACCGGACGAAGCACAACACGGCCCCGAGGCCGCGCCGCCGGTGAGCGATCTGCCGCTCGAAACCTCGGTGCAGAGGGTGGTCGCGCGGGGCGCCGCGCCGCGCGGGGGGCGGTTGGCGCGATGGTTCTGGGGGAGCCTGTCGGCGCTTCTGGGATTTGTCCTCTCGCTTGCAGCATGGAACTTTGTGACGACCCTGCTTGAACGAAATCAGATCCTTGGCGCGATTGCGCTGGGGCTGTTGGCGATCTTCCTCGGCGTTGCTGCGCTGATTTCCCTGCGCGAAGTGTCGGCCTTCGGCCGCCTGCGCCGCCTCGACCGTATCCAGAAAGAGGCCAAGATCGCGACCTCGGAAGCAAGCCTTTCCGGTGCGCAGGCCGTGGTCGATGACCTGACCCGCCTCTACCACGGGCGCGAGGATATGCGCTGGGGGCTGGCGCGGCTCAAGGACCAGCGGGGCGAGGTGTTCGACGCCGATGGCCTCTTGCTTCTGGCATCGCACACCCTCCTCGATCCGCTCGACGCCCGCGCCATGGGCGAGGTCGAAGCCGCCGCGCGGCAGGTGGCGGCGGTGACGGCGATTGTGCCTTTGGCGCTGGCGGATGTGGCGACAGCCCTTGCGGCCAATCTGCGGATGATCCGGAGGATTGCCGAGATCTACGGCGGCAGAGCGGGGACGCTGGGGAGCTGGCGCTTGGCGCGTTCAGTCCTCGGCCACCTTGTCGCCACGGGCGCTGTGGCCGTGGGCGATGATCTGATCGGCTCGGTCGCGGGGGGCGGGGTTCTCTCGAAGGTCTCGCGTCGCTTTGGCGAGGGCGTCATCAACGGCGCGCTCACGGCCCGCGTGGGCCTTGCCGCGATCGACGTCTGCCGCCCGATCCCCTTCGCCCCCGGCAAACGCGCCTCGGTGACCGCCGTTGTGGGCCGCGCGCTCAAAGGGCTGTTCGGATCGTCGAAAGTCTAGTTGAGCTTGGGCGGGCCGTCGCCCGAGGCCCCTTCGATGCCAAGCCGCAGGCCGCGCCCGATGCGGTGCGCCAGTGCCGACCAAGCGGCGGCAAGCTCGGGCGGCAGTTCGGCGTTCAAGACCTCGTCGAAAAGCCCAAGCCAGATGGCGAAATGCGGCCCCTCGACGTTGCCCGCGGCCATGTGCACGGCCATCGGATTGCCGTCATAGCTCTTCTCAAAGAGGATCGCGTTGCGCCAGAAGCGGGCGATCTTGGCTTCGTGGGCATCCCAATTGCGGACGTGTTTCCAGAAGACCGGCCCAAGGACCGGATGCGCCCGCACGCGGGCATAGAAGCGGAACACCACCCAGTCGATCTGGTCTTCGGTGATCGGAAAGCGGGGCGGGATGGGTGTGCTCATGCGCCGATCCTCTGCCTGCGCCACGGCAGACGCAAGCGGGCAGCCTGCCGCAGCTGCAAAGGCTTTACCCTGCCCGCGCCCGCGCCTATAAGCGCCGCATGGCCCCATCGTTCGCGA
>JAHEBR010000295.1 GCA_024642185.1 Marivivens sp.
ATGGCTCCAAACCCGGCGCCTATGGCGCGGGGCTTCAGGCGCTGATCGACGAGCGCATCTGGTCGGACAAGGCCGACCTCGGCGCCGCCTATCTCGATTGGGGCGGCTACAGCTATGGCGCAGCGGATGAGGGCACGCGCGACCGCGAAGGCTTTGCCGCGCGGCTCGGGCAGGTCGAGGCCATCGTGCAAAACCAGGACAACCGCGAACACGACCTGCTCGACAGCGACGATTACTACCAGTTCGAAGGCGGCGCGGCGGCGGCTGTGGCCAGCCTTCAGGGGCAGGACCGCCCGATCTATCACAACGACCATTCCCGCCCCGAGCGCCCGGTAATCCGCACCCTCGACGACGAGATCGCCCGCGTAGTGCGCAGCCGCGTGGTGAACCCCAAGTGGATCGAGGGGGTCAAGCGCCACGGCTATAAAGGCGCCTTCGAGATTGCCGCGACGGTCGATTATCTCTTTGCCTTTGCCGCCACGACAGGCGCCGTGCGCGGGCATCACTTCGACATGGTCGAAAGCGCTTTCCTCGAAGATGCGGCAACGCGCGACTTTATCGCCGAACACAACGCCCCGGCCCTGCGCGAGATCGCCCAGCGCCTGCAGGAAGCGATCGACCGAGGGCTTTGGCAGCCCAAGTCCAATTCCGCCCGCGCCCGGATCGGAGGCCTCCTGTGATCCCCCGCCGCGCCGCGCCCGCCGACCTGCCCGCAACGCTGGCCCTGATCCAAACGGCCTTCGCCTTCATGGAGGGCCGGATCGACCCGCCCTCGTCGATGCACCGCCTGACGGTCGATGATCTGGCAAAAAGCGAGGTTTGGGTGATGGGCCTGCTTCCCCTCGCCTGTATCGTCCTGACGCCCAAGGCCGATGCCCTCTACCTCGGCAAACTCGCCGTCGCCCTGTCCGAGCGCGGCAAGGGCCACGCCTGCACCCTGATCGACATTGCTGAAGCTCGCGCTCGTGAGCTCGGCCTTCCGACCCTCGAACTGCAGACCCGTATTGAGCTGCTCGAAAACCAACGCCTATTTGAGGCGATGGGCTTCACCGAACTCGCCCGCACCGCGCACGAAGGTTATGATCACCCCACGTCCATCACTTACCGGAGGCCGCTATGACCGAAGACGACGACCGCCACGCCAAGAAAATGGCCAAAAAGAAGGCCGCCCGCGACAAGATCATGGCCACCAAGACCGACCAGAAAGGCCTGATCATCGTCCATACCGGCAAGGGAAAGGGCAAATCCTCGGCCGCCTTCGGTATGATCTTCCGCTGCATCGCGCACGGGATGAAATGCGCCGTGGTGCAATTCATCAAGGGCGGCATGAGCACCGGCGAGCGCGATTTGATCCTGCGCTCGTTCACGGATATCTGCGAGTTCCACACCATGGGCGAGGGCTTCACCTGGGAGACCCAAGACAAATCCCGCGATACCGAAATGGCGCAGGCAGCTTGGGAGAAGGCCAAAGAGCTGATCCGCGACCCGGCTAACAAGATGGTGCTTCTCGACGAGATCAACATCGCCATCCGCTATGACTATGTCGAGATTGCCGACGTCGTGACCTTCCTCACCGAGGAAAAGCCGCCAATGACCCACGTCGTCCTCACCGGCCGCAACGCGCACGACGATCTCATCGAAATCGCCGATCTCGTCACTGAAATGGAGCTCGTGAAGCACCCCTTCCGATCCGGCATCAAGGCGCAAATCGGCGTCGAGTATTAAGGGGGCTCTGCCCCCGTCTCCTGACGGAGACTCCCCCGGAGTATTTTGGCCAAAAGAAACGGCATTCTTTTGGCTTCAAATACTCCGGGGGTGAATGCCGAAGGCAGAGGGGGCAGAGCCCCCTTATTCTTTCCTCGCAGCCTCGCCCGCCGAGCGGGCCGCATCGAGGGTCAGAGATGTGCCGAGCGCCTGTTCGTCTACAACAAGCTCTATGACTGCGGGCAGGTTTGAAGCTTTGGCGCGGGTGAAGGCGGCAGCGAACTCTTCAGTATTTCGAACCGTCTCGCCATGCCCGCCATAGGCGCGGGCGAGGGCCGCGAAATCAGGGTTCTGCAGCATCGTGCCGGAAACCCGGCCGGGGTAATGCTTTTCCTGGTGCATCCGGATCGTGCCGTAGCGGCCATTGTTGACCACTATGACAATCGGTGTCGCGCCGTATTGTTTGGCGGTCGACATCTCATTCAGAGTCATCTGAAAACAGCCGTCACCGGCAAGGCAAACGACTGTCTTCTCGGGATATTCGATGGAGGCGGATACCGCAGCAGGGAAGCCATAGCCCATCGAGCCCGAGGTCGGGGCAAGCTGGGTTCCATGACCTTTGTAGGTGAAATAGCGATGCAGCCAGGCGGCATAGTTGCCCGCACCATTGGTCACGATCGCATCTTCGGGAAGGTTGGCCGAGAGCCAGGCGATCACCTCTTCCTGTTTCACATCGCCGGGGCTGGCAAAGGGCGTGGCCCAGCCCAGATAGTCGGCGCGCGCGGCGGTGGTCCAGCCGGACCAGTCCTTGCCGGTTCCGTTCAGGGCGGCGAGGGCGGCGACGAAGGAGGGGCCGTCGCTGACCACCGAGAGGTCGGGGGTGAATACCCGGCCGATCTCATCGGCTTCTGCATGAATATGGGCGATCTTCGGGCGCGGACCGGGGGCATCG
>JAHEBR010000296.1 GCA_024642185.1 Marivivens sp.
AAGAAACCACGGCCGTGTCGGGCTTTCCCAGAACCGCGTCAGATAGCCGGTGAAATAGCGCACCTCCGGCTCGGTCGTCAGTAAGAGCGCCGCGATCCCCGCCTGCGCCATACGCGCCTGCGCCCGCGCCACGCGGCCCTCGTATTCGCCGCGATCAAACCCGCGTGCAGGCGTCATTCCGGCATCTCCGACAGGAAGGTGAGAACCCGTGCCTCGGGTCCAAGGCCCACGGCCGCCCGCGCCTGCGCGTCAAGCACCGCCGCCACCCCCGCGCCGCCCGAAGCCGTGGTGGCGAAGCCCGCGTCCTTGAGCGCCCCAAGCTGCGCCTGCACTTGCGCATCCGAAAGCGTCAGGAACAGGTCGGCATCCCGCGCAAGCCCGTTCAGCGCAATGAGCGATGGCTCCTTGCAATCGAGCCGCCCCATGATGCTGTCGGGGCCAGTGGCCACCACCGAATGCCCCGCCTCGATCGAGGCCTGCAACGCCGCCGCCGCCTCAGGCTCGACGACGATGATCTTTGGCGCCTTGCCCCAGACCGTCCGGGCATAGGCCGCGACCGCGCCTGCCAGCCCGCCAACACCCGCTTGCAGAAAGATATGCGTGGGCACCCCCGAAAACCGCGTCACCGCCTCGGCGGCCATCTGCAGATAGCCTTCCATGAGGATATGCGGCAGTTCGGTATAGCCCGCCCAAGAACTGTCCGACAAAAGCGTCAGCCCCTCATCCGCCGCCGCCTTCTGCGCCGCCACCATCGAGGCGGCATACTCCGCCCCCTCGCGCCGCACCTCGGCCCCCTTGGCGGCCAGCCGCACGGCGAAAACCTCCGGTACCGTTTCGGCGATATAGACCACGGATTTCGCCCCGAAAAGCCGCGCACCTGCCGCGACCGACATTCCGTGATTGCCCGCAGACGCGGTCACATAGGTCTCGCCCTTCAGGGTCGCACGGCCCGGCTTTGCCTCGCGGTCCGCCGCATGGCGGGCGATCACATAGGCCGCCCCCAGCGCCTTGAAGCTGCCAAGCCCCATCCGCCCGCGCTCGTCCTTGATCCAGAGGCCGGAAATGCCCGCCGCCTCCGCCAGATCAGGCGCGTCGCACAGCGGTGTTTCCATATGCACAGGGCACTGGCCGAGCAAATCCGCCACCCGCTGCGCCGCGACCGACGGAAAAGGTGCCTCAGGGTGGAGCGGCTCAGAGCCTCCGCGGAACGGGTTTGTGACAAGTTTCAATAAATTTCCCCACTTTTCACTCAAAGCCCTCCCGAACGGGCAGGCCGCAGGCAGGCTCAAGAGCGATTATCCTTCAGCATCGCATGGATATTCGACTTTGTTTTTTCTTAATTCGGCTGAAAAGTGAGAATATATTGCACAAGAATCCCTATTTCTGATCGGAAGACTCGCAATGACCGCTCTCGACAAGGCCGACATAATAATCCTGCGGCACTTGCAGGAAGACTGCCGCATCGGCCTTGAAAAGCTGGCCGAGCTTTGCGCCCTGTCGGTCCCATCCGTGCAGCGGCGGGTCAAGAAGCTGCGCGACGCCCAGCTCATTGAAAAAGAGATCGCCGTGCTCAATCCGGCCGGTTTCGACACCAAGATGACCTTTGTCGTGCTGGTCGAGCTGGAACGGGAATCGCTGGTCCAGCTCGACGCCTTCCGCAAACGCGTGCGGGGCGAGCCTCAGGTGCAGCAATGCTATTACGTCACGGGCGAGGCCGACTTCATCCTGATCTGCACAGCCAGGGATATGCAGGATTTCGAGGCCCTGACACACCGGCTTTTCTTCGAGGATTCCAATGTCCGCAGGTTTCGGACATCGGTCTCGATGGAGCGGACGAAGGTCGGCCTCAGCCTTCCGATCTAGCCCAAAACAGCCTTGACCGCCGCCACTGTAGCGCCGACCACCTGATCGGCCTCGGCGCGGCTGAGGCAGAAGGGCGGGGCAAAGCCAAGGATATCGCCCTGCGGCATGGCCCGCGCGATGACGCCGCTTTCAAGCATATGCGCCGCAAGCTTCGGCCCGACCTTGCCCGCAGGCTCGTAGAAACGTCCCGAAGCCTTGTCGTCCATGAACTCGACCGCGCAGAGCATCCCCTCGCCACGCACCTCGCCCACCTGCGGGTGATCCGCCAGCGCATCAGCCATGGCGGCGCGGAAATAGGCGCCGGTCTCGCGCACATTGGCGAGCAGGTTCAGATCGTCGATCAGCCTGAGGTTCGCGACCCCCGCCGCCGCGCCGATGGGATGCGCCGAATAGGTCCAGCCGTGGCCGATGGGGCCGTTCTCGTCGGTGCCCTGCTCCAGAACCTTCCAGACCTTGTCGGAAATGATCGACCCAGAGAGCGGCGCATAGGCCGAGGTGAGGCCCTTGGCGATGGTGATGATATCGGGCCGCATCCCGTAGTGATCGGAGCCAAACATCGTCCCCGTCCGGCCAAAGCCCGTCACCACCTCATCGGCCACCAAGAGAATGTCGTGCTTGTCGAGAACCTTCTGGATCGCAGGCCAATAGCCCGCCGGCGGCGGCACGATCCCGCCCGTGCCCATGATCGGCTCGCCGATGAAGGCGGCAATCGTATCGGCCCCTTCGCGCGCGATCAGCGCCTCCAACTCGGCCACGAGATGCGCCACATAGGCCGCCT
>JAHEBR010000297.1 GCA_024642185.1 Marivivens sp.
GAAAGGCCTCGCGGTCGCGGTGGCCGCGGTCGATCTGGCCGACGAAAAGGATCATCGGCGTCGAATCCTGCCGCGCGATGTGAATGCCGGCCGAGGCGTTGGTGGCGCCGGGGCCGCGGGTGACGAAGGCGATGCCGGGGGTTCCGGTCATCTTGCCATGCGCCTCGGCCATCATCGCCGCACCCCCTTCGTGGCGGCAGACGATATTCTCGATCCCGCTTTCATAAAGGCCATCGAGGGCCGCGAGAAAGCTCTCGCCCGGCACGGAAAAGACCCGGCGCACCCCGTGAAGCTTGAGCTGATCGGCAAGAATCTGGCCGCCGTGACGCATGGAAAACCCTCCTTCAATGCGCCGCCACCTTGTGCCAGCGCCTTGGGAAGTGCAACGGGCCGCGGGCTAGAGCGCGTTCGATATTTCGACGAGATTGCCGTCGGGATCGCGGAGATAGACCGAGAGGATCGGGCCGGTGGCGCCGGTGCGCCGGACAGGGCCTTCCTCGACGACGATCCCGAGGGTTGCAAAGTGGCGCTGCCAGTCGGCAAGCGGTTCGACCGAGAGGAAGCAGAGGTCAGCCGAGCCGCGTGTCGGCGTCGCGGCGTGAGGGGCGAACTCGGCGCCTGCCAGATGCAGGTTGATCTTCTGCCGCCCGAATTTCAGCGCGGTCCGCGTCGACCCATCCGCCGCGTCGAAGTGCTCGGCGGTCATGCCGAGAGCCTTTTCATAGAAGGCCACGGTGGCGCCAAGATCGGCCACGGTCAGGACCAGATGGTCGAGGGCATCCACTGAGGGCATTTTCATCCTTTCCGCTTCGCGCTAGGCCTAAAGCATGCAGGACAAACCCGACCAGACGCAATCCGTCACCGATCCGCTCGATCCCGCCCGCGCGCGGGCGATGGAGGCGATGCTGGGGGCCGTCCCCTCGATCCAAAGCGGCGATCCCCTGCCGCCCTTCTTTCACCAGCTCTATTTCTGGGATCCCCGTCCGCCGCAGGAGCTTGGCCGCGACGGGCATCCCAAGACCGGCGGCTTCATCCCCGACATGGGCCTGCCACGGCGGATGTGGGCGGCGGGCAAGCTCACCTTTCACAGCGCCCTTCTGGCGGGCGTGAAGGCCGAGCGGCGCTCGGCCATCGAAAGCGTGACGCGCAAGGATGGCAAGACCGGCCCCCTCGCCTTCGTGCGGATCCGGCATGACATCCTCCAGCGGGGCGGCCTTGTGCTGACCGAATGGCAGGACATCGTCTATCGGCAGGATCCGGCGCCCGATGCCGCAAGGCCTGTGCCGCCCATCGCCGCTACGGATGAGGAGCGGTCGCTCGTTCGCAGCTTCAATGCCACCGCGCTCTTTCGCTATTCGGCGCTCACCTTCAACGGCCACCGCATCCATTACGACAAACCCTATTCCCAAGAGGTCGAAGGCTATCCCGGCCTTGTGGTGCACGGGCCCCTTCTGGCGCAGATGCTGATGCTTCTGGCGGAAGAGGCGCTGGGGCGGCCCCTGAAGGAGTTCAGCTATCGCGCCACCGCGCCGCTTTTCGATGGCGAGGAGGCGGCGTTCTGCTGGAAGGCAGGGCGGCTTTGGGTGCGCGGACCGGACGGGCGGCAATGCATGGAAGCGGCGGCCTCCTAGAGGCTGGCCTCGGGGCGGAAACCTTCGGGGATGGCGTCGCGCCCGTCGAGGAGCAGGTCAGCCATCACCTCGCCCACCTTGGGCGCCATGCCAAAGCCGATCTTGAAGCCGCCATTGGCGATGAACTGCCCTTCATGCAGGGGATGCGCGCCGAGCATGGGCGAGCGGGTCATGGCGCGGGGTCGGACACCGGCCCAGCGCTCGAGCACGCGGACACCTTCGAGGAAGGGGAAGGCGGCTTCGGCGCGGAGGAGAAGGTCGTCGAGCCCTTGGTCGATCCCGGTCGGGTCGTCGAAGAAGCGCTCGGAGGTCGAGCCGACGCCGAGGGTTCCGTCCTGATGCGGGACGAGGTGGATGCCATCGCCGAAAAGCTGCGGCTTGCCGCGCACGTCGAGCGCCAGAAGCGCCGCCTGCCCTTTGACGCCGTTGCCCACGACTTTGCCGAGCCGTTCGGACAGTTCCATCAGCCCGCGCCAGCCGGTGGCGTGGAGAACTGCGCCCTCCTCGGGGGCTTCGGCCACGATCTCGCCGCCCTTTGCCTCGATGGCGCGGGCCAGCGCGGTTGTGGCGCGGCGGGGATGGATGCTGGCCGAGAGCGTATCCCAGACGAGGAAACCGCTGGGCGAGATCGGCGCCCATGGCGCGTGGTCGGCGGCTTCGACGATGTGCCATTCAGCCTGCCCGCGCCAAAGTTCGGCCGCGTTGATCGCCCGGGTCTTGGCGAAATCCAGCGCCGCCTCGTCCAGAAGTGGCTGAAGCCGGCCCGAGCGGGCATAGCCCGTGCTCACGCCCGCCACCGCCTCGACCCCGCGCCAGAAGGCTTCCGCCATGACAAGGCTATGAAACTGAAATTCCTTCTTGTCGTTCCACAGCTCGGGAACGTGCGGCGCAAGCGCCCCCACAAGGCCGCCCGACGATCCCGAGGCCACGCCTGCGGGATCAATCACCCGCACCTTTGCGCCCCGCTGAAGACAGGCCCAGCCGGCCGACAGGCCAAAGACCCCCGCG
>JAHEBR010000067.1 GCA_024642185.1 Marivivens sp.
GTTACCGCCGCCATAGCCTACGCCACGCGAGCGGCCCACGGCGTCGATCTCGTCGATAAACACGATGCAGGGCGCGTTCTTCTTGGCCTGCTCGAACATATCCCGCACGCGGGACGCGCCGACGCCCACGAACATCTCGACGAAATCCGAACCAGAGATGGTGAAGAACGGCACACCAGCCTCGCCGGCAATGGCACGGGCGAGAAGGGTCTTACCGGTGCCCGGAGGGCCAACAAGCAGCGCCCCTTTGGGGATCTTGCCGCCAAGGCGCGAGAATTTCTGCGGGTTGCGCAGGAATTCAACGATCTCCTCCAACTCTTCCTTGGCCTCGTCGATGCCCGCGACATCATCAAAGGTCACGCGGCCATGCTTTTCGGTCAGCAGCTTGGCGCGCGACTTGCCAAAGCCCATCGCGCCGCCTTTGCCGCCGCCCTGCATCCGGTTCATGAAATAGATCCAGACGCCGATCAGCAGAAGGAAGGGCAGAAGCCCTACGAGGAAGGTCTGCAGGCCCGATTGCTGCTGCGGCTCGGCCTTGATGGGGATGTTCTTCTCGATCAGGAGCGAGGTCACTTCGGCGTCGCTCGGCAGGATCGTCACATAATCCTTGCCATCGGCACCGCGGAACAATGCCCGCTCGCCATCGAGCGTGACCGAAGACACCGTGCCGTTATCTACGGCGGAGACGAAATCGGAATAGCTCCGGGTCTGGCTTTGCATCGTGCCCGAGCTGCCGCTGAAGACGTTGAACAACGCCAGAACCAGCAAAAACAACACGACCCAGAAAACGATATTGCGCGCGTTACCCAAAGGGAGCTCCTCTTATTCCTCTGGCGCAGCCGGTGCCGCGCCGTGCCCTTAAAATAGAGATGAAAGGGGCAGGTTCAATGCGTTACCAGACATGACAAGAAATCTTGAGCAATTATTGCACTCCAACCGTTCAAAAATCCGGCCATTGGGGCGGATTCCAGCCGATTGTCGCTCCAGATTGCGGGGGTGGCGGCCAGAGAAGCCCGTGGCAGGCCCGAAGCGCGCCAGTCAGGACAGCTCAGGACACCGTCGCCCAGCGCCCGAATTTTTAACCCCGTGGCCAAACGCGACTGGCGCGTGGTCGGCAGAATCCGCCAGCGTCCATCCCAGAGATATCCTGCCTCAGATGCCGACGCGGGATCAATTTCGGTCTCAAGCCCTGTCACGGCAGCCGATTCGCGCGTCAGTCTGACCTTGCCGCCCGCCTGCGGCGACAGGATCACACCCCCGATCGTACGCGTCTGCCCAGAAAGAACGGCTTCGGCTGCGTCTTTCAGGCTGGCAAATCGGGGCTTATAAACAGCCCCACCCCCGACCCAGCCGATCGCGGCGGCCAGAAGGCGTGGCTCGGTGTCGGAAGCCTTCAACTCGAGCAAGGATCGCGCCAGGACAAGATCGCCGCCGTCTGTCGTCACATCCAGCTTTGCCCGCATCAGTGCTTCGGCCTTCAAAACTTTTTGCGCGGCCTGCATATGCTCGGCGGTCTGCAACAGCCGCTCTCGCGTCAGGCCAAGATCCGCCAAGGTGCTCATCATCTTGCGAGCGCGCACCCTGTCAAAGGTGTCATCGTCGTTGGAGGGATCGTCGACCCAAGCAACGCCTTCCGCGATCAGATGGTCGCGGAGCTCAGAGCGGCCCATCCCCAAGAGAGGGCGCAGAAAGGGTATATCACCGCCCGTATGGCCCGGAATACCCGCAAGCCCATCGACCCCCGACCCACGCGCAAGCCGCATCAGGACAGTCTCGGCCTGATCATCCGCCGTGTGCCCGACGAGGACAGCCCTGAGGCCCTTCGACATGGCCCAGTCTGCCAAAAGGTCGCGCCGTGCCTTTCTGGCGGCGGCTTGAAGGTTTCCTTTGCCATCCCATCCGGACCAGCGGAGGGTCTCATGCGAAATCTCTCGGGAAGCGCAGAAAGCGGCGACCATTTCGGCCTCTCCCGCCGCCTCGGGGCGCAGGCCGTGGTTCACCGTAGCAGAAAAGAGCGGGATTCCCCGACCTCGGGACCACCCCTCGGCAAGATCCAAGAGCGCCATACTGTCGCCGCCGCCGGAGACAGCCACGCCGATCGCATCGCCGGATTTGAGTGGGATAAGTTTCTCAAGTGCTGCGCCAAATCTGGCCGACAGGCTCATCGGCAACCCAGATTGGCCATCGCGCTTTGCGCGTCGGCCACAGCCGCATGGCCAGGGAAGCGATTGCCGACCTCGGCCAAAGTGATGCAAGCGTCTTGCGTCTGGCCGATGGCACCAAGCGACCAGCCAAGTTTGAACAGGGCATCGGGCGCGGTCGGTCCGACTTGGTCGGCAGAGAAGGCATCAAGATAGGCCCGCGCTGCGTTGGTCATCTCGCCCAGCGCCTCGAAGGCCTCGCCACGCAGATAATGTGCCCGCGGGCTCAGCGGGCCGCCGGGATAGGTCTGCGTGAAGGTAGCAAAGCCGTCAGCCGCACCACGATAATCGCCTTCATCGAGCATTGATTGCGCGCGATCGAAATCCGCTTGCTCGCCGATCGCCAGCGAGGGGTTGGTCGGCGCAATCCCCGGAATTGGCAGCGGCACAACAGCGGCATTGTCAACGCCTCCAAGCGAGGGCGTATCACCGAGCGCACCGATATCGCAGCCCGGCTCCAGCTCGCAGAGGCGGAACTCCAGATCGCCGATCCGGTTGGTCCCATCAGCCGTAATCCGGTTGACCCTGTGCTCGATCTCTTCGGTTTTGGAGGTGAGGCGTTGAAGTTCGGCCTCAATAGCGTTGAGGCGCTCGAGAGGGGTCGAGCCAGCGATATTGGTCGCAACCAAACCCGTCGTCGAGAGCTCGCGCTTCAGTTCCTGAATCTGGACGTAGAGCTGGGTGAGCTGCTGGCGGATGTCCGCCAGCGTCTGATCTTGCGCGAAAGATGGCAGCGGAGCGGCACATCCGAGCGCCACTGCAAGAGTGATCGTTCTGAAAATACCGGTCCGCATATCCGTCTCCGTTTTCTAGAGGCCGCCGAGCGAGATCACCGTTACAGCGCGGCGGTTCTGCGAATAGCAGGTCTCGTCCGAACAGATCGCCAGCGGGCGTTCTTTGCCGTAGGAGACAGTCTGCAGACGGGCCACCGGAACGCCACGCGAGACGAGGTATTCGCGGACGGCATTGGCGCGGCGCGCCCCGAGGGCGAGGTTGTATTCGCGGGTGCCCTGCTCGTCGGCATGGCCCTCGACCAGCGCCATGTATTGCGTGTTGTCGAGGAGCCAGCGGGCTTGCCCTTCGAGAACCGACATCGCCTCGGCGGTCAGGGTCGACTGATCGACCTGAAAGAGGACGCGATCACCGATGGTCTGGTTGAAGTAGGCCGGGCTTGTGGGATCGCTGATGCTGCCATCTGCGCCGAAACCTGTGCCGGCGCCAGCACCAGCGCCATCGGCGCCCGTGCCGAAGCGGTCAGGCCGCGTACAGGCGGCGGTCGAAAGGGCCAGAACGATCAGGGCCGCTTTGGTAAGGGTTTTCATGGGAGGTTCCTGTTTTTTTGAATGCTCGTTGACGTCACATTAGCACGCGCCGCGCGCCTTGGGAATGAGAAGGGCCTAGCGTTGCAGCGGGCCCCATGAGGGATCAGAGGCGAAGGTCACGGTCGGCACCTGCCGCAGGTTCCGGCCGGAAATATCGACCGAATAAAGCGACGGAGCCCCTGCTGCGCCTTGGGTTTCGCGGAAGAACATGATCACGCGGCCGTTGGGCGACCATGTCGGGCCCTCGTCGAGGAAAGAGGCCGTCAGAAGCCGTTCTTCGCTGCCGTCGGTCCGCATCACGCCAATGTGAAAGCGGCCTGCGTTCTGTTTGGTGAAAGCCACCAGATCGCCGCGTGGCGACCAAACCGGCGTGCCGTAGCGCCCCTCGCCGAAGGAGACGCGCCGCGCTTCGCCGCCCGTGGCCGACATGATGTAGAGCTGCGGACTGCCCGAGCGGTCGCTTTCGAAAACGATCTGGCTGCCATCCGGCGAGAATGAGGGGGCTGTTTCGATCGAGGGGGCCGATGTCAGGCGCGTGTGCTGGCCGGTCAGAAGATCGGTGCGCCAGATATCGGTATTGCCGCCACTCGACAGGCTATAGATCACCTGATTGCCATCGCGCGAAAAGCGCGGGCTGAAGGCCATCTCGCCGGCGGCGGTGGTGATCTGCTGGCGGCCCACGGTGGCCACGTCGATCATGTTGATCCGCGGAAAGCCGCTCTCGAAGGTCGTATAGAGCACGCGGTCGCCCGAGGGCGAGAAGCGCGGGGCAATCACAAGGGTGCCGCTATCGGTCAGATACTGAACGCCGGCACCGTCATAATCCATGATCGCAAGCCGCTTTTGGCGGGCGTCCTTGGGGCCGGTTTCGGCCACGAAGACCACGCGGCTGTCGAAATAGCCGCCCTCGCCGGTGATGCGGGAATAGATCGTATCGGCGACCTTGTGCGCCATGCGCCGCCAGCCATCTACCGAACCGACGAACCGCAAGCCATCGCCCAACTCGCCACCCGAGAAGACGTCATAGAGGCGGAATTTGACCTCGACCTGCCCGCCCGAAACCGCCACCGCGCCGGTGATCAGCGCCTGCGCGTTGATCGCCCGCCAATCGGCATAGGCGACGGGCTGGGAAAAGCCGGTATAGGGGCTGATGAAGGCCGAGGCCGGGATCTGGCGGAAGAGGCCGGTGCCGATCAGGTCGCTGGCGATCACCTGCGAGAGATTGGCCGCCATTTCCTCAGCACCGGTGCCTTCGGGCTGGAAGGTCGGCAGGGCAAAGGGCAAGGGTTCGATCACGCCATCGGTGATGGTGAGCCGCAGTGGCCCCGATTGCGCCAGCGCCGCATCCGCCCAGACGAACATCGCCAGAAGTGCGATTAGTTTCCTGATCATCTTTGTCCTCGTTGCCCGCTTTCGGGTCTGGTTCGTTGACGGCCCGCGGCTATGCAATAGCACATCTTGGCAAAGGCCAAATTCAAATTGCGCGAAACCCCGCTCATCGCAGCCTCATGCCGCTGGGGTCGAAGGTAATCTCGACGTTTTGCCACTGGTCGTATTTCTCGGGCGGCAGCTTGTAGCCCGAAGAGCCGCACCGAAGGATTGCCCGCCGCGCGGCCTGGAAGGCGGTCGAGGTCTGGGCGTCATTGCCGCCAGAGGCGTTGATCATCCGCACGTCGCCAATGACACGGCCATCTTGCCCGAGTGAGAACCCGACTGTGACCGTCACCCGCGCCCATTCGGCGCCGGGATCGACGTTCCAGCACGCGTTGACGGCAAGACGGAAGGCATCCTTTTCGCCGCCGGTCATAGGCGGGCCTGCCTGTGCCGACGAAGCTGCAGGCGCCGAAGCGGCGGCCGCGGCAGCCACCGCGGCGGCCACGGCATCTTCGGTGGCGGAAGCGGCGGCTGGGGTTTGCGGCTTGGCAGGCGTTTCGGCCGGCTTCGTTTCGGCGGTCTGGCTGCGCGGGCGGGCGGTTGGGCGGATCGAGCTTTCGACCGCGCCCGAGGGCTTCTCGGCTTCGGTTACGATCTCGGTCGTCGCCTCTTCGGGGGCGGTTGCGTCTTGCGCCTCGGCCACCACCTCGGCGGCTGCGCTGGTGTCGGGCGTCACTGCCGCCTGCTCGACCGGGGCAACAGCGGCATCGGGCGTGGGAAGCGAGGGGGTATTGGCCACACGGGTCGCGGGGCGCGGCGTCGGCGTGGTGCTGTTGTTATCGACGGCGGCCGATGGCGGCACAAGCGCGGTCGGTTGGTCGGGGCCAATATCGGCCACAGCGGTGGGGGGCTCGGGGGCAGGTTGGACGTCTTCAGGGGCCGCGTCCGGCGCGGGCGCCTCGGCTACCTCGATCTGGGGTTGGGCGGGGGTGACTTCCTCGACGGGTGTCGGCGTGTCGGGGGCGGCCTCAGCTTCGGGCAGCGCCGGTGTGATCGGCGCATCGGCCACGGGATTGGGCGTGCGGGCGGCGACGATCGCCTCGTATTCCTCGCCCGAGACGACCGAAACCTCGGTCACCTCGAAAGGCAGCGGGTCGTGGCTCAGCCCCCATCCGGCCAGAAGCCAGATGATCAGGGCCGCGTGTCCGACCGCAGAGATATAGCCGCCCGTGCTCACCGTTTCCCGGCCCTACTGTCCCGCGCCATCAAGGGCAGGCCCGCCGATATCGGTCACAAGGCCGATATTGGAGAAGCCGCCCGCATTGAGCGCGCCCATGATCTCGGCCACCCGGTTCCATTCATTGGCCCCGTCGGCGCGCAGATAGACCCGGTCACTCACCCGCTCGGCGGCAATGGCCTGCAGTTTGGCGACAAGCTCGGCCTCTGGCACCTCGGTGTTCTGGATCATCACAAGGCCCTCGGCGGTGATCGTCACAGTCAGGGGCTCTTCGTCGTCCGTGGGCAGCGCGTTGGCCGCCGTCTTCGGCAGCTCGACCGGAACGCCGACCGTCATCAGGGGCGCGGCAACCATGAAGATGATCAAGAGCACAAGCATCACGTCCACGAAGGGCGTAACGTTGATCTCGGCCATCGGCTGGGCGCGGCGGCGGCGGCGGCGGTGATTGCCACCCGTCTCCGCCGCCTGTTTCATCACTCCCCCGCCCATGTCAGCTGTCCAACTGGCGCGAGAGGATGGTGGCAAACTCGTCGGCGAAGGCCTCATAGCCGGACAGGATCCGATCCGCATCGGCGCTGAGCTTGTTGTAGAACACCACCGCCGGGATCGCGGCCAGAAGGCCAAGGCCGGTGGCCAGAAGCGCCTCGGAGATACCGGGGGCGACGACCGCGAGGTTGGTGTTCTGCGATTCAGCGATCTCGATAAACGAGTTCATGATGCCCCAGACCGTGCCGAAGAGGCCGACGAAGGGGGCGGTAGAGCCAACCGTCGCCAGAACCGGAAGGCCCTTCTGCAGGCTCCCCGCTTCTTTGGCGATCGCCACATCCATCGATCGGTCGATCCGCCCCTGAGCGCCGGCGATCAGATCGCCGTCGTCACGATGGCTGCGCCGCCATTCGAGCATGCCCGCGGCAAAGATCTTTTCGCTCTGCCCTTTGGGCGAGGCGCCGATCTTGTCGAACAAGGTGTCCAGCGGCTCGCCCGACCAGAAGGCCCGATCAAAGACATCCGCTTCGGCGCGGGCCTTGCGGTATTGCCGGTGCTTGTCGATCACCACGGCCCAGCACCAGACCGAGGCGGCGACCAGCATCAGCATCACCAGTTTGACCAGAAGCGTCGCGCGGGCAAAAAGCGCCCACATCGTGTAGTCGGTTGCTATATCCATCTGCCTGCTCGTTTATGCGGCCGTTTCGGCCTGTTTGGTCCGATTTACCGCATTTCTCGGTGCAAAGCCAATAGAGCCTGCATGGGCAGGCAGAGGGCCGCCGATCACCTTGTCGTGGGCTAGTGCAGCGGGCGGCGCAGGATCGCGGGAATACGAGCTGGCGCACCGGTCGAAGAGAGCGCCACAAGGGTCACATTCGCGGTGAAAAGCGCCTTGCCATCGCGCTTGACCTCTTGGCGAAGCACGATGCGCGCCCCGCCGATCTGCTCGAGCGTGGTCTCGACCACCAGCTCGTCGTCGAACTTGGCGGGCTGGAGGTAATCCGCCTCGACGCGGCGCACCGCAAAAACGATCCCTTCCTCGGCCTTCAAACGCCCCTGATCGACGCCGAGTGAACGCACCCACTCTGTCCGCGCCCGTTCGATGAAGCGCAGGTAATTGGCATAATAGACGATGCCGGCAAGGTCGGTGTCTTCGTAATAGACGCGCAAGGCGAAGCGGTGGGTCATGTCGGGCCTTTCAGTCTCGGGCCGACCCTAGGCAGCGAAGGGATAGAGGGCAAGCGGCTCGTATCTGACGCCGTCTGGATGGAGGTGCGAGCCGAAAAGGCCAAAGGCGATGGCCCGCTCGGGCTCGGTGGCGGATGGGCCGTAGCGTTCGAGAAAGCGGGCAAGACGCGCATGGGACGCCACATCAGTAGGCGTCATCCGCGCCAGCGTGATGTGGGGGTGATAGCGCTCGTGCGGCAGATCGATCCCCGCCGCCCGAACCGCCCTCCGGACCGCATCGCGTAGCGCGATGAGGCGCGGCTCGGGGTCGATATCGGCATAGAGGATGCGGGGCTTGTCGCCGCCGAAGACGCCTATCTCGCGCACGTTCACCAGTGGGGCGGGCAGCCGAATGGCGGAGAGTTCCTCGCCGAGGGCGGCCAGCGCGGCATCGGACTGGTCACCAAGAAATGCCAAGGTGATATGCAGGTTCTCAGGTTTCGTCGGCCGCCCGAAATCGACCCGCCGCGTCAGCCCCTCGGCCAACTGCGCCGCGCCTGCCGGAAGGGTCAGGGCGACGAAGGAGCGCATCAGCTCTGCCCGGACCGCGCAAAGAGCCGAAGCGCGTGTGCCGGATCATGCGACGCAGGCGGCAGGACCGGATCATAGGCCGCGCGGATCACATCCGCGATCTCGGGCCGGATCACAGCCGCGCCATCAAGAAGCGCCAGCGGAGAGGCGCTGGCGAAGGCGGCCTCGGACCAACTCAGGATCATCTGCACGGCCTGCGTCAGCGCGATAGTCTCGGCAGAGACTTCAGCAAGAGCGGGGCTCATCCGCACGAACACGAAGCAAGCCTTGATCGCGCCCGCCTTATCAAAGCGAAAATGGCGATAGTGGTGTGCCTCGCTGGCCACAAGATCAGGGATCATCCCCGCGATGCCGGGCACCATCCGGTCAAGGTCGCTCAGGGCCGCAAGTTCATCCCAATCCCGAAAGAAGAACATCATCAGGTTGGCGCCAAGCTCGGGATCGGTCTCGGCCATCTTGTGACCGGCCATCGCCACCACGGCCTCGATAGCGCCCTTCAGAACGCCCAAGGTCTGCGCCTCGACGCCGAAGATCACCGGCACGATGGGGCGGCCCCAGCGGGCGCAGAGAAAGCTTCCGTCGGTGCGGGTGAAAAGCGGGGGGATGTCGTCTGGCGTCATGGGCGCGGCCTAGCGGCTTTTGCGGGCAATCTCAATCGAAGAGGTCGGCGCCGCTTTTCGGCGCTTCAAGGCCAAGGTGCCGCCAGGCGGCAGCGGCCAGCATCCGCCCGCGCGGGGTCCGCTGAATAAGGCCCTGCTGGAGAAGATAGGGCTCGATCACTTCTTCAAGCGCATCGCGGCTTTCCGAAAGGGCCGCCGAAAGCGTTTCGATCCCCACCGGCCCGCCGCCGTAGCTTTCGGCGATCAGGCTCAGATAGCGTCGGTCGGCCCCATCAAGACCGAGGTGATCGACGCCAAGGCGCGTCAGCGCCATGTCGGCCAGCGCGCGGGTGACGCGGCCATCGCCCTCGACCAGCGCGAAATCGACAACCCGGCGCAAGAGCCGCCCGGCGATGCGCGGCGTGCCACGGGCGCGGCGGGCGATCTCGCGGGCGCCCTCGTCCTCGGCGGGGGTGCCCATCAGGCGCGCGCCGCGGGTGACGATCTCGTGCAGCTCTTCCACGGTGTAGAACTGAAGCCGCGTCGGGATCCCGAACCTGTCACGCAGCGGCGTTGTCAGAAGGCCGAGGCGGGTGGTCGCGCCCACGAGGGTGAAGGGCTGAAGCTCGATCCGCACCGTCCGCGCCGCCGGCCCCTCGCCGATCACAAGATCCAGCTCAAAGTCCTCAAGCGCGGGATAGAGCACCTCTTCCACCGCCGGATTGAGCCGG